>JALSIH010000185.1 GCA_026981615.1 Chitinophagales bacterium | reverse complement strand
TTTTCCTTTCGAGTGGGTTTTGCGGTGCTTTCTCTTCCACCACCCATTGGTCTATTTCTTTAAAGATTTCCCCCAGTATTTCCCTTCTCAGTTTTTCCGGCTCATCCGTCTCATTGTAGTCAAGATATTCGCTTGCTTCAGGCTCGGAGGGACTCGGGTTGCTATACTCCGGAAAGTAACCGGGTTCTTCCGCTACGATTTCAAATTCTTTTTCACGCGGTATGACCAGCCCGAATTTCCCTTCCAGTTCTTTTACTTTTTCCTTCTTATTTTCTTTCTCCGTTTTTTGAGAGATGAGGGCATTGGGCTTTTCTTTGATTTTGATTTTCACCTTCATCGGTTCGCGGGTGATGGAGTTAATCACACGGCCTTTGATAAGGGCCACCGGCTCCGGCTGCACCTCGCGAGGCAGGGCAATGCGAAAAATATCGCCTTCGCCAAATCCGCTTTTGCTCGAGGCAAAGTAGGCATAGTCGCCCCGTGCCGAAAGGGTGTAGTTCCATTCGGCCTTGGGCGAGTTGATGACGGGCCCGAGATTGACGGGCTCGCTCCAGCGGGTCCAGGTATCATCAAGACGCTGGCTGACAAACATGTCGTAAGAGCCGTAACCCGCATGGCCGTTGGACGAAAAATAGAGCGTTCGGTTGTCGGCTGCCAGAAAGGCGCTCCCCTCCGTTCCGGCCGTGTTCACCACCGGCCCGATATTCACCGGCCGGGTCCATTTTTTCCCGTCTTCCCTGAAGGAAACATAAATATCCAAATCTCCGTAGCTGTCGTCCTGTTCGATGGCCATCACAATCACATCCCCGTCCACATTCATCTGATAGCAGGTGAAGAGATTGTCATTCCACATGCTTCGTATTCGCAGCGGATAGGGCTTTTCCCATTCTCCGTTGGCCTTCCGGTGGGAAATGGAGACACCCGGACCGGCAAGACGGGTGTACTCATTGGCCAGCACGAGGGTTTCGTTGTCGGGCATCACGGCTGTCACAAAGTTGTTGTGCTCATTGTTCAGGGGCGGGCCTATGTTGCGTGCTTTGCTCCAGCGCCCGTCTTCGCCCAGCTCGCTGTAATAAATATCATCGCCCACCTCAATCAGGCTGCCGGCCGTTTCGGCTCCGATATTTTCCGGAGAATGTTTGCGGGCAAAATAAAGGGTCTTCCCATCGGGAGCAATGATCGGGTAGCGGTCTTCGTACCTTGAGTTCACCATGGGACCCAGGTTTTCGGGTTCTCCTTCATACTTCTCGTACTGTATCACATTGATCGATGCCTCGATGGGCTTCTCATCCGCTGAGATGCCGATGCAATCAATCTGCTGCATTCCCTCCACGGCCGAGGTATTCAGCTGGAGCCAGAGTTTTTTTACCCGGTATGGGGTGGTTTCATCCAGGATGATATGGAAGACCCTGCTCATCTCCATCGTATTGGCCGGATGATTGTTTTCATACACCGTATGCCGCTTCCCTGAATCGTCATAGAGGACGACTTTGGAGACAGCGCCCGGATTGAGGCTTTCGCCTATGGCAATTTGCTTTACGTGCATGGATTCGTTGAACTCCACCCATACAAACTCGCGGCCACGGTCTTCGCTCTCCGGGGCCCAGGCCACCGGACTTTCTCCATAATTGGGCAGCACATTGGGCTTCCCCAGCACCTGAGCGGCACTGTATTGTTTTTTCCCGTACTGGGAGCTGTATCGCAGTACTTTGGCGGCCCACTGCACCTTCTGGGCATGCACGAAAGTGAAAAGAAAGAGCGGACAGATTAAAAGGATGAATTTACGCATAGAATTAATGGCTGTTGGACGGAAACTACCTTGCATTAAATGTGCCGAAGTTCCGCTTTATTGCCTTTGACGGAAAAATCAAGGCAGAAGTATCTGTTAAAAAAAGGCTGGAAATGTTAGGAGCGGCAGGGCTTGACCTCTTTACAGGCAGCAGGCGGCTTCAGGCTTCCACTTCTTCGGACGATACCCAGACTGCCCTAAAGAACTCGGCATTCATCTTGTGAATGTTTTTGATTTTAATGCCTTTGGGGCATTCCACCTCGCAGGCGCCCGTATTGGTGCAGTTGCCAAAGCCTTCCATGTCCATCTGACGGACCATATTGACGGCCCTGCGTACCCTTTCCGTTTTTCCCTGCGGGAGGCGGCTCAGGTGTTCGATTTTGGCACTCACAAAGAGCATGGCCGAAGCATTTTTGCAGGCGGCCACACAGGCCCCGCAGCCTATACAAGAGGCGGCATCGAAAGCCGCATCCGAATCGCTTTTTTTCACCAGAATGCTGTTGGCGTCCTGCGGGCTTCCGGTGTTCACCGAGACATATCCTCCGGCCGCAATGATGCGGTCAAAAGGCGAACGATCCACCACCAGGTCTTTGATCACGGGAAAGGGCCTGGCCCGCCAAGGCTCCACCACAATGGTGTCGCCATCCTTAAAGTGTCGCATGTGCAGTTGGCAGGTTGTGGTTCCGGATTGAGCGCCATGGGGGCGCCCGTTGATGTACATGCTGCACATACCGCAGATGCCTTCCCGGCAGTCGTGGTCAAACTCCACGGGGCGTTTTCCCTCTTCAATCAGTTGCTGGTTCAATACATCGAACATTTCCAGAAATGACATATGGCTGTCGATATGATCCAGCTTGAATGTATCAAAGCGGCCCTTTTCTTCCGGACTTTCCTGTCTCCAAACCTTGAGCGTAATTTTCATACGAATTCTTTTTATTTATAACTTCTGGTGCTCGGTGTGACCACCTCAAAATTCAGTTCCTCCTTGTGCAATATGGGGTCTTTGCCCGGGCCGGCATACTCCCACGCTGCCACATAGGCATAGTTTTCGTCATCGCGCAGGGCCTCACCGTCAGGGGTTTTGTATTCTTCGCGGAAGTGGCCTCCGCAGGATTCGTTGCGATTATAGGCATCCACAATCATCAGCTCGGCCAGTTCCATAAAGTCGGCCACCCGCCCGGCTTTTTCCAGCTCCGAGTTCAACTCGTCCGCTTTGCCCGGCACACGGAGGTCTTTCCAGAATTCTTCCCGCAGTTCCTGCACCATTCCCCGGGCCTTCAGGAGGCCTTCGGCTGTTCTTGACATTCCGCAATATTCCCACATGATCTTGCCCAGCTCGCGATGGAAATCATCGACCGAACGTTTGCCGTTGATCGACAACAGCTTCCCGAGTCTTTCTTTCACCTCCTTTTCCGTTTCTTCAAACTCAGCAGATGAAATTGCGGGCAAAGGCGTACGGATATCATTGGAAAGATAATTGCCGATGGTCATCGGAATGACGAAATATCCATCGGCCAGGCCCTGCATGAGGGCGGAGGCCCCGAGGCGGTTGGCTCCATGATCCGAGAAGTTGCATTCGCCCGTGGCATAGAGGCCGGGGATGGTCGTCATCAGCTCGTAGTCGACCCACAAGCCGCCCATGGTGTAATGCACGGCCGGATAAATCATCATAGGCGTATCGTAGGGATTGTCACCCGTAATTTTTTCATACATTTCAAAGAGGTTGCCATATCTTTCTTCTATCACATGGCGGCCCAGCCGCTGAATGGCATCTTTAAAATCGAGATAAACGGCCCGGCCCGTAGGTCCTACGCCCCGTCCTTCGTCACAGACTTTTTTGGCTGCCCGGGCCGCCACATCGCGCGGCACGAGGTTGCCGAAGGCGGGGTACATGCGCTCGAGATAGTAATCCCGGTCTTCCTCTGCTATCTCTGCCGGCTTTTTCTTCACGTCTTCCGCCCTTTTGGGCACCCATACCCGGCCATCGTTGCGGAGGCTCTCGCTCATGAGGGTGAGTTTCGACTGGTATTCGCCCATCTGAGGGATGCAGGTAGGATGAATCTGTGTGAAGCTCGGATTGGCAAATGCGGCCCCGCGCTTGTGCGCTTTCCAGATGGCCGTGACGTTCGATCCCATGGCATTGGTCGATAAATAAAAAACATTTCCATAGCCTCCGGTGGCCAGCACCACGGCATGGGCGGCATGGCGCTCTATCTCTCCCGTTATGAGGTTGCGGGCAATGATGCCGCGGGCTTTCCCGTCAATGAGCACAATGTCAAGCATCTCGTGGCGGGTAAATTCTTTCACATTGCCCCGTGCCACCTGCCGTTCCATGGCCTGGTAGGCCCCGAGGAGCAATTGCTGCCCCGTCTGTCCGCGGGCATAGAAGGTTCGTTTCACCTGCACTCCCCCGAAAGAGCGGTTGTCGAGCAGGCCGCCATATTCGCGGGCAAAGGGAACACCCTGAGCCACCGACTGGTCGATGATATTGACACTCACTTCGGCCAGGCGATATACATTGGCTTCGCGCGAGCGGTAATCGCCCCCTTTGATGGTATCGTAGAAGAGGCGATAGACGCTGTCTCCGTCATTTTGGTAATTCTTTGCCGCATTGATGCCTCCCTGGGCCGCGATGCTGTGTGCCCTCCGCGGACTGTCCTGAAAGCAGAAAGCCTTCACCTGATAGCCCAGCTCACCGAATGTGGCGGCAGCCGAAGCACCGGCCAATCCGGTTCCTACTACAATGATCTCCAGCTTTCGCTTATTGTTGGGCGAGACAAGCTTTACTTTCGAACGGTAATCCGTCCACTTCGTGGCCAAAGGGCCTTCCGGTATTTTAGCATCCAGTTTTATCATGTCAAGAAAGTGAGTTGATTAAAAAGTAGATCGGAACAACGGCAAAGCCAAGGGGAATGATCACGGAAATGAAAATCCCGATGCCTTTGAAAAGGGGCAGATACTTGGGATGTCGCAGGCCGAGGGTTCGAAAAGAACTGTAGAAGCCATGCCAGAGATGGGCTCCCAGGGCAATGAATCCGATGATATAAATAAGGTCAAACCACCAAATTTCAAATTTTGCCTTTACCAGGGAATAGACATCGTGCATTTCCACCCCGTTGATGGTCACCATCCCCAGATCGTGTGTAATGCGGGCTTTGGCAAAGAAGCCGGCCAGGTGGATGGCCAGAAAGATAAAGAGAATAAGCCCCAGAAACCCCATGTTCCTTGAGACCCATGAGCTGTTTTCACCGGGCTTTCTTACGGCATACTTTACAGGCCGGGCCTGCCGGTTGCGGTAGGTCAGTACCAGCGCATAGATAATGTGAAATATGATGGAGGCGAAGAGCAGGATTTCCACCACACGGATCAAGGGAAAAGTCACCATGAAGTGCGAATACTGGTTATATATCACGCCATTGTCCGGCAGGATCAGCAGGAGGTTGGCTATCATATGCTCCGTGAGAAATAAAATGAGAAAAAGGCCCGTCAGAGCCATGATAAATTTCCTTCCGATGGAAGAATTAAAGAACCCTTTTAACCAGCTCATTTCGTCTTTTTTAGTACCTAACAAATATACGCTGCTCCTCCAAGCTTTTAGGCCTGCGTATTATGATTTTTGTCAACTTCAATTGAAAACTCAATTGCAAAGTCAATGAGGGCGGGATAGCGCCCCCGGTGATAACTTTCCAGCTCGGGGGGGAGGCTTTCGGCTCCGATCATCACGGCACGCATACCGGCATTCCGGGCAAAGGCCATGTCATCCGGCATATCACCTATCATCCAGCTCCGGTCAAAGCGTATCTGCGGGTATCTTTTCCGTGCTTCCAGCGCCATAGCTATGGCAGGTTTGCGGCAGTTCCCGCTTTCCCCGGCCAAATCCGGACAAAAAAGAATATCATCAATACGGCCTCCCGCACGGGCTATTTCATCGCGGAGCTTCCTGTGAATGCGCTCCAGGTCCTCCGTGCTCATCAGCCCCTTCCCCACACCCTGCTGATTGCTGACTACCAGTATCAAATCAAACAGGGGACGGAGCAGTGCGAGTGCACGGAGCACCCCCGGAAGAAGCTCAAGCTCTTCCGGAGATTTCACATAATCCCCGGGCAATCGCCTGTTGAGCACTCCGTCACGATCAAGAAACAAAAACCTTTTCATTTGCATTTTTTTCTTTTCGGGCCCCTTTGCCATAATTCATAAAAAACATTAAAATTAGCCGCGGCCTCAGCCTATAAACTATTTTTGAGCCTCAAATGCAAATCTAAGCAAGCAATATGACCAAAAGTGTTCTCCTGATCCTTCTCCTCTCCTCTAGTTTTCTACTCGCTGCGCAGCCGGGCAATCAAAAGATGAAGGGCAGCGGCATTGCCGGGCGCATTGTCGATGAATACGGGACGCCCATTCCTTATGCTACCATTGCCATATACAAAACAGCCGACTCGGCCCTCATAGACGGTGGCACCAGCGATGACGAAGGACGTTTTTTTGTACCCCTTTCCCCCGGAAAATATTATATGGCCATTCGTATGATTTCGTTTAACGACACATCAATCAGCGGCATTGAAATAGGAAAAGAGCTGCTCCGCCTGGGAGATATTCGCCTGCGGGCAAGTGCTCAGAATCTGGAAGAGGTACAAATACGCGGACAACGCAATCAAATGGAATTGAAGCTCGACAAGCGGGTCTTTAATGTAGGTCAGGACCTCACATCAAGAGGCAGCAGCGCCTCGGAGATTCTGGACAACCTGCCCTCGGTCAGTGTGGATGTGGAAGGCAACGTCAGCCTGCGCGGAAGCGGCAACGTAATTATCCTGGTGGACGGCAAGCCCAGCGCCATCGTGCGCAGCGGTGATCCGCAGTCGCTGCGGCAGCTGCGGGCTGACATGATAGAGAAAGTAGAGGTAATCACCAATCCTTCGGCACGATACGATGCTGAAGGAGAGGTCGGCATCATAAACATCATACTTAAGAAGAAAAAGAGAGCCGGCTTCAACGGATCATTTGACCTTAGCGCGGGTTATCCTCAGAACCACGGTGCTGCCGTCAACCTGAATTACCGCAAAGACAAGGTCAACTTCTTTCTGAGCGAAGGCATAAATATCAGCCGCTTTCCGGGTGGGGGCTACAGCACACAAATCTTCAATCTGCCTGATACTTCTTTTAGTTTCATTCGCAAACGGGAGCACAACAGAGGAGACCTCTCCAATACCCTTCGAGTTGGTACGGATATCTATTTCTCGCCAAAAGATGTTTTGACCCTTTCAGGCACCTATCAGTATGCTGACGGCAAGAACTACTCAACACTTACCTATTTTGATTTAAGCAGTACTGGCGACACCACGGATACGGTAGTACGGAAAGAAGATGAGCGGGAAATCGAAAATACCGTGGAATTCAATCTTAGATATGATAAGCAATTCGACAGCAAAGAACACAAGCTCACTTTTGACTTTCGCTACTCGCTTCGCGATGATGCCGAGAAGTCCTTTTATGATGAAAGAAGTCTGGGAGGTATTACGCCTCCCATCCTGCAGCGAAGCATCAATGTCGAGAACAGGGGAATGCTTCAGGCCCAGATTGATTACGTCCTTCCTTTTTCAGAAGACGGAAAATTCGAGACCGGAGTAAAACTGACTGCGAGGAATATATTAAACGACTTCACCGTAGAACAAGATTACAATGGCTTATGGGAAGTCTTGCCTCAGTTTGATAATATTTTCCGCTATGACGAAAAGGTATATGCCGCCTATATGATCTTTGGAGAGAAATACGGAAGAGTTTCTTTTCAGGGTGGATTGCGAGCCGAGTATACAGACATCACGACTACTTTGGTCAAAACCAATGAGCAAAATGTACTGCTATACCCCAACCTTTTCCCCAGCTTCTTTCTCGGCTACGAACTGAGCCAGGAAAAAAGTCTGCAAATGAGCTACAGCAGACGTATCAGCCGTCCGCATTTTTGGCTTTTGCTGCCCTTTTTCACTTTCAGTGACAGCCGCAACTTCTTTTCCGGAAACCCCATGCTCAGGCCTGAATTCTCCAACTCCTTTGAGCTTAACTATTTGCAGTATCTCGAAAAAGGTTCTATCGTTACAGGCGTTTACTTTCGCCACCGAAATGATGTAATCGACCGGATAACCACCGTTGACAGTACAGGTTTCACAAGAATATTTCCGGTCAACCTCGCTACCGAAAAGAATTTCGGATATGAGTTGAGTATCAATTATGACATTAGCTCATGGTGGGATTTCAACGGCAGTTTCAATTTCTTTAAGGTAATTACGGAAGGCAGTTATGAGGATATCTTATACGATCGCAACACCTTTGCCTGGACCACCCGGATAAATACTAAAATCACAATTGGGAAAAAACTGAGCACACAGGCCACTTTTCGTTACAGGGGGCCCCAGGAAATCACTCAAGGACGTATGAAAGGAATCGGATCGCTTGATCTTGCCACTTCGATGGATGTATTAAAAGGAAAAGGTACCTTGGTTTTTTCAGTGCGGGATATGTTCAACACCCGAAAGAGAAGAGCATATATAGAGGGTCCCGGATTTACAGGCTATCATGAATTTCAGTGGCGAAGACGCTATGCTCTCTTGTCATTCAACTACCGTATCAATCAGAAGAAAAGGCGGGGCCGCAACGGAGGATTCAACGGAGGAGGATTTGAGGGCATGGGCATGTAGTGTTGTACGGGGCTTCTACCTGAAAAGGGCCGTTTCGCACAATTCGCAAATGATATGCCCTATGGTGATATGTGCTTCCTGAATGCGGGCCGTATCCGATGACGGAACGTTGATCAGCAGCAGATCCATGGAGGCCAGCCGGCCACCGCTCTCACCGGTCAGGGCAATGACATGCATGCCCTTGCTCAGGGCCGTTTCAACCGCCCGGAGAATGTTTTCCGAATTTCCCGAGGTGCTCAGTACCAACAGAACGTCTCCCTCCTTTCCGGCACCCTCTACTTGTCGAGCAAAGATTTTATCAAAGCCGTAATCATTTCCTATGGCCGTGACGGCTGAGCTGTTGACCGACAGCGCCACGGCATGAAGCGGACGCCTCTCCAAGCGAAAGCGGCCACTCAATTCGGCTGCCAGATGCTGGGCATCGGCCGCACTGCCCCCGTTGCCGCAAAAAAGCACTTTCCGCCCTTCCCGGAACGCTTCAATAAAAAGAAAGGCAGCCTGCTCAATGCGCAGTGTCAATATTTCATTGCCGGCAATGGCTTCCTTTACCCGAATCGACTCCCTCAGTGCACTGTTAATTTTCTCAACGCGGCTCATGGCTTTTTTTCTTTTATCGAAAGATACAATTTTTCAAAAGCCTCGCCCATCTTGTCCCACGAAAAGCGTTTCTTCTCCTCCCCGATGGCTGCCGAGAATTTTTTCAGCCGCTTTTCATCCAAAATTTCATCAATCGCACGGGCCAGGGCGCCCTCCTCCGGCTCCGTTACCAGGCCGACCCTCCCGTGAGGGACAATCTCGGGCAGACCGCCTACATTGCTGACAATCATGGGCACATCAAAGTGATATGCAATTTGCGTCACCCCGCTTTGCGTGGCACTGCGATAGGGCTGCACCACGGCATGGGCGGCCGAGAAATAGCGGGCCACCTCCGCATCGGGGATGAATTTCGTGTGCAGTATCACCTTTTCCTCCAAGCCGGCTTCGCTGATCAGGTTCATGTATTTCTTTTCATCCTCATAAAACTCACCGGCCACAATGAGGCGAAGGTCATCCCGTGATTTCAGGATTTCATGTGCCATGGCGCGCAATAGGATATCGAGCCCCTTGTAGGGACGGATAAAGCCGAAAAAGAGCAAATATTTTTTATCAGCAGGCAGGGCAAGTTGCCTGAGCGCTTCCCCGCGCGGGATTCGCGGGCCAAAGTGATCGTAGATGGGATGCGGATGCCAGGCAGCCGGGCGGCCCGGTTCAAAGGCCTTTATGTCGTTGAGCACCTCCTGCGACAGGGCCACGAATCCATCCATGCTGCGGGTAAAAAGCTTGGTAAAAATGCGATCACCCGGCCTCGACTCGTGAGGGATGAGGTTGTGGACCAGGGCAATGCTCAGGCTCTGCCCGTTCTTCCGTGCCAGAGCCGAGATGATGCCGAGAGAAGGCCCCATAAACGGAAGCCAGAAAGACGGGATAATGAGATCGGGCTGCGCTTTGCGCAGCCTTCGGCCCACGGCCAGCCAATTGACGGGGTTGACGGAATTGACTTTTGCCTCTATCGAAAGTTGAGCAGGAGCTTTGTCCCGGCCATACTGGCTTTTCCCGGGGAAGAGAAAGGAAGGATATTGCAGAGAGAAAGTGATGATACGGACCTCATGGCCCCGTTGCTGCAAAGCCTTTGCCAGGCTTTCATTAAAAGTGGCCAATCCGCCCCGCAGCGGGTAGGCCGGGCCGAGCAGTACAATTTTACTCTTCATCTCCTATTCTCTCCTCTATCAGGTAGCGGTCTTTGTCGGCCGCACTGCGCGAAACGAGCTCGGCCACAAAACCCGTCAGAAAAAGCTGTGTACCGATGACTACGGTGAGCAAGCCCAGAT
>JALSIH010000184.1 GCA_026981615.1 Chitinophagales bacterium | reverse complement strand
GTACTCAGGTCATAAACTTTCTCAAACCCGGTCACTGCCTTAATGATACTCGATCCGATGGCAGACCGGTACCCTCCGGCACAATGCACCACGATGGGCTTGTCCAAAGACAACTCAGATGCCCTTTCCCGAAGTTCATGCAAAGGAATATTGAGAGCATTTGAAATGAATGAGCCCGTTTCCTCAATCTCGCTTTCGCTGCGAATATCCACGACCGCATATCGATCCCGGTTTTCTCTGAAATCATCCAAATCCAGCAACTCATCCTTTTCGGTAAGCAAGCCGGCCTCCGGAACCAGTTCTCCTTCAATCAGCAATTCATATCCGATTTTGGCCAGGCGTCTGTTGGCATACTCCAACTCACGTTCGTTTCCGGCCAATACGTAGAATTTTTCTTCCGGCCCAATGATGCTCCCTACCCAGGTTTCAAATTTTTCGTTTTCTACATTCTGGATATTGTACGAACCCGGCACATGACCCGCTTTGAAATCTTCCTCCTGACGAGCGTCAATAACGGGCAAGCCTTCTTTCAGCGAAGCATCTCCGGGAAGTCGTTTTATAGATGCGATGCTCTCTTCATAAGCCGGAGCTCCTTTCCCGTTCAGATCGACATCGTAAGGAAAGTACTTGGGAATGAAGGGCTGCCCGTCAAGCAGAAGTTCCACGAATTTTTCTTCGTCATCCACCTGCATGGCCCAGTTATATTGTTTTTCTTTACCTATGGTACTCTTCGTATCATCGCTCATATTCTTTCCGCAAAGCGAACCGGCACCGTGAGCGGGATACACTTCCACTTCGTCAGGCAGTTTCTTGAATACGTTTTGCAGGGTTTGGTACATCATCCGCGCCAGTTTGTCGCGCTGCTCATGCATATTTCCGGCCTGCTCGCGCAAGTCCGGACGTCCGACATCTCCGATAAAGAGGGAATCGCCCGTAAATACGGCCTTGGCCTTTCCGTTGCGGTCGAGGGCAAGGTAAGAGTTGTGATCGGGTGAATGCCCGGGTGTAAATAAGGTTCGAATGGTAGCCCGTCCGATTTTTACTTCGTCACCGTCATCAAGTGCCTCGTAAGGATAGGCCACGCCTACGCGGGGATTGATATAGACTTTGGCGCCATGCTTTTCTATAAATTCCATGTGACTGCTGACAAAGTCGGCATGGGGGTGGGTTTCAAATACCGCCACAATGCGTGCGGCCCGGTCGCGGGCAAATTCCAGATAGGGGTTGGGATTTCTGCCCGGGTCTACCAGTGCCACCTCACCGTTGCTGAAAATCGCATAGGAAGCATGCGCAAGATGGCTGTCATAAAATTGTTGTATCTCCATAGTTCAAAAGTTTTAGTGCACGAAATTATGAACATATCTTCATATAAAGAATGATAGTACTCAAAAGTTCCCTGTTAAATTATTAAAAAAATATCCTTTACAAGGTGATATCCTCGCTGTAGAGCAGCTCAAGAAGCGTGTGTCCGGTGGCGTTCAGGGTCGATCTGTCGATTTGTGTCAGGTCATCCGATGTAGTGTGCCAATAGGGGAAAAACGAATTTTTCAGCACATCATAATGTATGATATCAATCATCGGAATGTGAGCAATGGTATTGACGAAATAATGATCATCGGTGATGCCGCCTGCTGTTTTTTCCATAATAAAGTAATTGTCGAAACCCAGTTTGGCAGCCCGGTTCCACACTTTTTCGACCACTTGGGGTGCATACTCCAGCGAATACAATTCTCTCGGGAAGGTAGCTCCGGCTGCTCCTACCATATCCAGCAGGATGCCATAGCGGAAGAGGCCCGGGCTTCTGTGTGGATTACGTGACCAGTATTGGGCACCGAGCCCCCAGCTTTCTGCCGAGTTGGGCCCGTACGCGATACCCATGTTGTCCGGTGTTCCCTGATCCTCGGCATCTACCAACACCACATCGATGCCGATATGCTGCAGCGGCTGACTTTGCATTGCCCGCACCATTTCCATCAAAACGGCCACACCGCTGGCTCCGTCATTGGCCCCGGGCACGGGTTTTTTTCTCTTCTGCGGGTCGGGGTCGTGATCGGCAAAGCGCCTGCTGTCCCAGTGGGCCATCAGCAATATTCGCTTGCGGGCACCCGGGTTGAGCGAGGCAATGATGTTGTGCAGTTCAATTACTTTGTCATTGTACATCCGGCCCCTGCCCTTTTGAACTTTCACTTTCGCCCCGTAAGACCTCAGTCGTGCCTCAATCCAGCGGGCCGTTTGTGCATGCGCTTCCGTACCCGGTATTCTATAGCCGAAAGACAATTGCTTCCCGACAAAGTAAAAAGCGCTGTCGGCATTGAAGACGGGAACGCTTACGGGCCGCTCTTCGACCTTCGTTTTCTTCACCGTCTTTTTTGGCGGGGCTTCCTTCTCTGTTTGCCGGCAAGCCGGAATCAAAATAACCGCACTTAGAAACAGTGCGCATAGCATTGCGATCTTTACTCTATGCATAAGTCCAGGTGGTCTTGCCGTCTTTTTCATCCTTTAATATCACACCCAACGCCTTCAGCTCATCTCTGATTTTATCGGATGTGGCAAAATCCCGTTTTTCTCTTGCTTCTTTCCGTAGCCGGATAAGCATCTCCACCAGGCCGGGCAACGCCCCCTGTGAATCTCCGGATTCCCCTTCATCAATCAGGCCGAGCACCTCATCCGTAAAAACTTGAAAAGTATTGCTTACGGTTTTTAAGGTCTCTGTCTTCAACCCCCGGGGATCAATCTGCCCGTGTCCCAGGCCGTTTATAATATTTGAAAGCTCGAACAGGGAAGCCAGCACCTGAGCCGAGTTGAAATCGTCATTCATGGAGCGGTAGCAGGCATCACAGAGTTCAAGGGCTTTCCGGTTCAGGTTTTCATCGGGGGCCGCCCCGGTTGTCTTCGGTATTTCGAGGCCGGCAAGCAGCCGTTTTGCACTCATCAGGCGCTTGTAGCCTTTTTCGGCCGAGTGCAAGGCCTCATTGCTGAAGTCGAGCGTGCTGCGATAGTGAGACTGAAGTATAAAAAAGCGCACCGTCATCGGGCTGTAGGCCTTGTCGAGCAGTTCATTCTCTCCACTGAAAAGCTCATGCAGGTAAATGCTGTTGCCCAATGATTTGCCCATCTTTTGTCCGTTGACGGTCACCATATTATTGTGCAACCAATATTTTGCAAAGGCCTTGTCGGTCAGCGCCTCTCCCTGGGCGATTTCACACTCGTGGTGCGGGAACATGTTTTCATTCCCCCCGCCATGAATGTCAAAGGTTTCTCCGAGGTATTTCTGGCTCATCACCGTACATTCGATATGCCAGCCGGGGTAGCCTTCGCCCCAGGGCGATTTCCATCTCATGAGATGGGTCGGGTCGGCTTTTTTCCAAAGGGCAAAGTCAAAGGAATTTCTTTTCTCGGCCTGCCCCTCGAGTTGGCGGCTGGCGGCCCCTTCCATCAGGTCTTCTATCTTTCTTCCCGATAATTTGCCGTAGTCATGATAGCGCTCGTTGTATTTTCTCACGTCAAAATAAACGGAACCGTTTACCTCATAGGCAATGCCCTTTTCAATCAGCCGTTCAATCGATTCGATTTGCTCCGGAATGTGGCAGGAAGGCCTGGGCGAAATATTGGGCCGCAAGACATTGAGCCGGTCCATATCTCTGAAATAATTTCGCATGTAATGCTCCACCACCTCCATGGGTTCCATGCGTTGCAGCTTCGACTGTTTTGCTATCTTGTCTTCCCCGCTGTCGGCATCGTCCGTAAGGTGCCCCACATCCGTAATATTCTGTACATAGCGCACGCGGTAGCCCAGGTGCATGAGCCAGCGATAGACCAGATCAAAAGACACATAGGACTTGGCATGCCCGAGGTGTGGGTCGCCATAGACGGTGGGGCCACAGACGTACATCCCCACGTGGTCTTTGTTCAGAGCTTCGAATTTCTCTTTTTTCCTTGTCAGTGTGTTAAAAAGAAAGAGTTCGTTTTGCATAGCGCAAAGATAGAAGTTTCCATTGTTTGGAAGCAGCTATTCCCTCCCCGTTTTGATGCTGCAGATCAGAGGATAATGATCGGACACTGCACGAGGAATGCGCTTAAATCCATGGATACGAAACCCGGGGTCGGTAAATATATAGTCGATGCGCAAGCCCGGGATTCTGCCGGCAAAGGTGCTGCCGATGCCGAAAGATTTTTCGAGAAAAGCATCCCGCAGCTCGCCCGAGAGCTGCGCATAGGTGTAAGAAGCAGGCGTATCGTTGAAGTCGCCACACACCAGCACTTTGTACGGACTGCTGAGGATGGCGGCCTTCAACACTTCCGCCTGGCCGGCACGCTGCACAAAACCTTTTCGGAGCTTCGAAAGCACATACTTTGAGCGCTGCCAGTCGGTGCGCTGCTTATAAATCATCTCCTCCACGGCCGTTTCGCCCTCGGTGCCCAGCTGAATGGATTGCAAATGCACATTAAAAACCCGGATCGTATCGCCCGGGATAAGTATATCGGCAAAGATGCAGGCATTGTTCGGAGATTCGGGAAATTCAATAATGCCCCTTGAGAGAATGGGATAGTTGCTGAAGATCACCTGACCGAAGTGTTTCTCGACATTGATTGAAAAAGTACGGTGCATGGCATGGTAAGGGAGTTTCAGACGTCTCTTGAGTGTCTGCAAATTCTCAAACTTCCCGCTCAGCTCGGTATAATACTCCTGCAGACACAGGATATCGGGCATCTCCCCCTCAAGCATTTGCAGTATTTTCTCTCTGTTTTCAACGTTGAACTTCCAGTTGTAAAGGTCAAAATTCCGCACGTTGTAGGTCATCACCTTTATGCCGGTATCCAGGTCTTGCTTTTCAAAGGGATGGAAAGCAAAGGAATGCATCGATGCAGGCCAGGCTGCGACCAAACCCAGGATCGAAAGCCATATCTGCCGCTTTTGAAAGATCAACCAGAAAAGGACAAAAAAGACATTGGCTATCAGCCAGACAGGAAAGGTAAGTCCGAAAAAGCCGGGCAGCCACCAGCGCTGCGGGCTGATGTAGCCTGCCATCGCGGCCAGCACGAGCGCGAGGAATAGCAATCCGTTAAGCAGGAAGATGATTCGCCTGATGAAAACGAGCATAAATCAAAAGTAGCAATAAGGATCAGCTTTTTCTTTGCACCGGAGCTCCCCGGCAGAAGAAGACAAAACTTATCTTCGCAATAATTTTAAGGATATCAGGTTTATTCCACAGTGAAAAAAAAGATGCCCCGTCTCATTGCTCCGGCCACATGCCTTTCTCTCCTGTTCCTGCTTCTGCTGAGCAACGGGTGCCGGAGATTTACCTATTATGACGGCCCTGATGCCCGTCTCGATTTTTCGACAGACACCCTTTCTTTTGACACGGTTTTTACAAGTCGCGGCTCCTCCACCCGGCTCTTCAAAATTTTCAACCCCTACAAGCAATCGATTCGAATCGAGAACGTCACCCTTGCCGGAGGCGAAAATTCTCCTTTTCGCATCAACATTGACGGCTTGCCGGGCACTGTTTTCAACGAACTGGAGATTGCTCCGCAAGACAGCATGTATGTATTTGCAGAAGTGACCATCGACCCGGACAACCGCGACAACCCGTTTATCATTATGGACTCCGTCCGCTTCATCACCGGGGGCAACGTTCAATATGTAAAACTGATGGCCTACGGGCAGAATGCCTATTTCCACAATCGCGAAATCCTCTGCGATGAAATCTGGAAAAACGACAAGCCTCATGTGATCGTGGGTTATGCTGCCGTTGACTCCAACTGCACCCTGCAAATCCTTGAAGGAACCCGCATTTATGCGGGAAAAGGGAGCTTTTTGCTTGTGGCCGGCACCCTGGAAATACTGGGAAGCAGCGACAGCTTTGTGAGTTTCCAGGGCGATCGACTGGAACACTTCTTTGACGACCTTCCGGGGCAGTGGCAGGGTTTGATATTTGTGCGCAGCAGCCACGACAACGTGCTGATATATGCCGACATCAATGAAGCCGTCAGTGGCATCATCAGCGGATCGACCCTTGCCTCTGTCAACGACCCCGCCTCTTTTGATGCCGAGTTCAATGGCAACAACATTCCCGATCTGAGCCTCGAAAGCATCGTGATCCGGAATACCCAGGAACATGGCCTCTACAGCTTTTATTCGGACATTGATGCCGTCAATTGTCTTGTCTATGCCAATGGCAAAAACTCGCTGGCATTGCTTTTTGGCGGCAAGCACGAGCTCCGCAACTGCACGGTGGCCAACTATGGCGCGCTGGGCCTTGACCACAAAGAACCCGCCCTGCGCATGACCAATTTTGCGAGCCTCGGAACCAATGTCTTCACCCGGCCTTTCACTGCCGAGGTGTACAACTCCATCGTCTATGGAAATATTCCGGTTGACACTTCGCGAAATGCGGGAGAGCTATCGATCGACAGCATCAATGGCGGACAGGCTTTTGATTACTTTTTCGATCATTTTCTCGTGCGCAGCAATATGGACTTCAGCGATGCGGCCCACTTCAACAGCATTACAAGCAATGCCAATCCGGAGTTTGAGGACCCGGGAGACGGGGTGTATGAATTGAAAGAGACTTCCCCTGCCATCGACAAAGGAGATCCCGCCCTGGCTCCGCCTTTCGATTTGCTGGGCCGGCCCCGCAGCGGATTGCCCGACCTGGGGGCACTGGAGCGGCAACCCTGATCTTTCCCGGGCATCTAAACTTCGAATAGCGTATTTTTAGAGCCGGACAATCAAAACACCGCTTTATGGAATCAGGCAAATTACCCAGAATCATCATTATCGCAATTATCGGAGCAGCCGTAATAATCCTTCTGCTCAGCTCTTCCATCTTCTACACCGTAGGAAATGGCGAACGCGGTGTCATCTTCAAACGTTTCGGAGGCGGCCTGGACAAAGACAATGTCATTGAGGAAGGCTTTCACGCCAAAGCCCCCTGGGATATCATATATATCTACGATATAAAAAAACAGGAAGTCGAAGAAACGATGGAAGTACTCTCCTCCAACGGACTGGAGATCAAGGTGGATGTGTCCATACGTTACAAACCGGTGATCGACAGCATCGGATATCTGCACAATACGATCGGCACCTCTTACCTCGATCGCATTATCATTCCCGAGATGCGAAGTGCCACCCGCAAGGTCATCGGCAAATACACCCCCGAGGAGCTTTACTCTTCCAAGCGAAATGCCATTCAAAATGAAATTCTGGAAAACACCCAGCGGGTATTGCATAAGAACTACATTGACCTGGATGCCCTCCTGATCCGCTCGGTCACCCTGCCCCAGAGCATCAAAAATGCCATTGAAACCAAGCTGAAACAGGAACAAATAGCACAGGAATATGAATTCCGGATTATTCGTGAGAAAAAAGAAGCCGAGCGAAAACGAATCGAAGCGCAGGGCATTCAGGATTTCCAGAAAATCGTCTCGGAAGGCATCGACAAAAACCTCCTGAAATGGAAAGGCATCGAAGCCACCATGGAGCTGGGCAAGAGCCCGAACACCAAAATTATTATTATCGGACAGGGAGAAGAAGGACTGCCGATCATCCTGGGCGGAGACAATTAAGCTCCATCATCAGGCATAGAGCTGGGCCAGGTAATCGACCATGTCTTTGGCCGTCACGAGGCCGATAAGGGCCCCTTCTTCGACCACCGGCAAGGCCTCAAATTTATTGTCGACCAAAAGCTGGGCCGCCTTCCCTATCGGAGTGTCGGGCGTGATGGTAACGGGATTTTTGGTCATTATGTCCTCCATCCTGAATTGCTCTTCTATTTCCTTCTTGCTGATGCTTTCCTTTTCATCCAGCTGGGTGGCATACATTTTCATGATATCAAATTCGCTGACAATTCCCACAAGGGTATCGTTGTGAACGATGGGCAGATGTTCCACCCCGAAATTCAGAAACAATTCCTGTGCTCTTGACAGTCTGGTATCCAAGTCGGCCACCACCAGGTTTTTGGTCATGATATCAAATACGGGGATTTTTTTGGAAAGAGGCATACGCGGCTTTTTTTAAAAGGTTAATGACTCAAAATTAATAGAAAAAGGAATTGTATTTCCAATTAATATCAAAATTCGAGACCTAAGGAAAAAGCCATGCGATGAAGCCGGTAATAGCGGTTCTCAATGCTGCCCCAGGGCCTGTAGTCATACAGTTCCTCTAACCTCTGGTGCATATATCCCAGCTCGAAAACCCAGCGCCTGTCGCGCTCGGTATAAAACTTGAGTCCGAGACCCGCCTCCAGATTAAGTCCTCCTTTTTCGGAAAAACGCTCATCCGCACGTGCATTGCCCGAGAAATAATATCCCGCAGAGGCATAGTAATACGGAGCGGTAGATCGCTTCAATATCTCCCCCTCAAAACGGGCTTTTAGCCCGTAGAGCGGAGAGTTGTTTGAAGACGGGAAAAGAACTCCGCTTACGAGGGCCGGCTGAACGAATCGCTTGATCTTGTATCCATACTGCAAAGACAAGCCGCTGAGGGTTGAGTTGGCCAGATTACCATACCTGCCCGTGCCCGGATACAAGTCGAATTTGATCTTCACAAAAGCACCCGACTGATCGATGCGTACCGGAGGGCGATCGGCTCCGAGTACCTTTCTTTTGCTGCCCACAGAGATGAGTACAATGTCTTTGCGGGGGAGCATCAGTATGCTTCCTCCGCTTATCTCCAAAAAATAAGCCGTGTCATTCACTTCCACCAGCGTTCCGACCCAGCGGGTGCCGTTCTTCATTTCGATCTTGCTGAAAGATTCACGCTGACCCATGAGGGCGAATGTGGCTAAAAAAAGGGAAATAAGAAGGGTAATTTTTCTCATAAAAGCAACGGGTTATGCCGATTTGGCGTAATTGAAGAAAACAAAGCCCATAAACACTCCTGTAAAAACACGCTATGATGAAAACATTCAAAATCTTTTCCGCACTGCTTCTCATGGGGGTACTTTTGAGTTCCTGTGTACAAAATCAATGCACTTCGGTACGCACTTATGTGAAGTACACACCCATCTATAAAGGATACGAAGAAGTGAAAAGCTCCGTTGCTTCGGAAGAACCCCGCGAAATAATTAATCCGGGCAAGATCTATTTTAAAGACGACTACATACTGGTCAACGAGATCAACGAAGGCATCCACGTCATTGATGTATCGAATCCGGGCACCCCGGTCAATGTTTCTTTCATCAACATTCCCGGCAACCTCGACCTCTCGGTGATGGGCCATGTGCTCTATGCCGATTGTTTTGTGGATTTGATTTCGATAGACATTTCGGACCCGAAGCACATAGAGGTGCTCGATTGGGATGAAGATGTTTTTCCCAACCGCGTTTGGTTCAACGGCATCCGGGGCAACCCCGACAGCGGAATATTGATCGGATGGAAAGAAGAACTGGTCACCGACACCATCGCCTGCGATGACTACAACAACACATGGTACTGGATGGAAGGAGATGCGGTCTTTACCAACATGTCAACCACGGGAGGCGTGAAATCGGGCACTTCGACCGGTGGCGGTATCTCTTCACCCGGTGCCGGCACGGGTGGATCGTTGGCCCGCTTTACGATCAGCAACAGCCACCTCTACGCCATCGACCAGGTAGAACTTCATGTCTTTGACCTGGCCGACAACGAAAACCCGAAGCTGCAAAACGACATCAACATTGCTTTCAATATCGAGACCATCTTCCCTTACAAGGACTACCTGTTTATCGGTGGCCGCAGCGGAGTGTACATCTATGATGCTTCCGATCCCGGGCTTCCGGTCTATTTGTCGGAATTTACCCATGCCAACAACTGCGACCCGGTAGTAGTGCAGGACGACATTGCTTATGTGACCCTGCGAAACGGAACCCCCTGTCAGGGCACAAGCAATCAGCTCGATGTCCTTGATGTGAGCGATATCAGCAATCCCGAATTGATTAAAAGCTATCCGATGAGCAATCCGCATGGCCTCGGAGTGGATGGAAACACCCTTTTCATCTGCGATGGCGAGGCCGGCCTGAAGGTCTTCGACAAAAGCGACCTCCACAACATTGATCAGCACCTGCTCAGCACAGTAAAGAACGGTGAGACCTACCTCGATATCATTCCGCTGGGAAGCAGCCGCTTCGCCATCGTAATGACCGATGCGGGGGTATGCCTTTATGACTATCAGAATCCCTCTCAACTGATCAACCTGAGCTGCCTGCCCATCATCCTCAATTAAGGAGGGGATAAAAATACTTTTTGCGTTTGAATGAAAGAACCCCGGGACAAGCTGCCTCCGGGGTTCTTTTTTTTTTTACATCGTGTTTTTCGTTTTACTTCCTGCTTTTTTCCAGGGCCGTTTTGCCAAGCTTGATAAACTCCTCTGCCGAGCGGCTGCCAATGGCACGATGAATCACATTCCCTTCTGCATCG
>JALSIH010000183.1 GCA_026981615.1 Chitinophagales bacterium | reverse complement strand
CTGACCCTGCGCCCCGTGCGGGGGGTGAGTCACTACGATGCAGCCCTGCTGATACGTATATTTCGCCAGCACCATTTCACGGCATTTATTGTGCAGGTGCTGTCATTCGCTTTGTTGGTGTTTATCGGCTATTTTATCGATTATCCGGTTTTTGTCATACCGGCTGCCGGCAGTGTCATCATCCTTCTGGCCACGCTGATGATGCTCGAGGGGGCCCTCAACTTTTGGTCGCGCGGCTGGCGCTTCATAGCCTATATCCTGCTTCTGCTGCTTTTCAGCCTCCTCATTCGCTATGGATGGGCCGACCACCGCAATGAGGCCTACGGCCTGGATTACGATGTCGCTCCGAGGGCCTATCTGAGCGATACCCTGGCAGCCATAAACAACTTCGAAGCCATACACAATGATCGGCTCAAAACCCTTAAAATACTGGACAACTGGCTTCACAAGGCAGGGAAGAAGAAGGGAAAAGACGGGAAGCTTAAAATGATCTTCATTGCCGCCAGCGGAGGAGGCTCAAGGGCTTCGGCCTGGAGCATGGCGGTTATGCAAAAGCTCGACAGTCTCTTTGCGGGCAGGGTGATGGATCATACGGTTTTGATGGCCGGTGCCAGTGGCGGCATACTGGGCACAGCCTACTACCGTGAGCTGAAACTACAGCAAATACAGGGCGCCCAAATCAACCCCAATGACATACGCTACTACAAAAACATCACCCGCGATTTGCTCAATCCGCTGATCGAAGCGCTGGTGGTCAATGATTTTCTCTTCCCCTGGCGAACGGTAAACATTGACGGACGAAACTATCACAAGGACCGTGCATATATATTTGAGCAGTACTTTAACCGCAATACAGGAGGGGTACTTGATAAACGCCTCGTGGAATACGCCATTCCGGAAGAGAAAGCACAAATCCCGATGATGATCCTTTCGCCTACCATCATCAATGACGAACGATTTCTTTTTATTTCACCCCGCCCGGTGCGCTATCTCACCCGTCCGCTGAACGAGGATTTGCATTTCAGCAACCGCGCTGTGGACGGTGTGGACTTTCAAAGTTTTTTCAATTATTGCGCTTGCGAAAACATCAAATTCACTACGGCACTGCGCCTCAATGCTACCTACCCCTATATTTTGCCGCCTGCCCAGCTGCCCAGCATTCCCTCCATGCAGATAATGGATGCGGGCATTCGCGACAATTACGGGATAGAAACCATTGCCCGATTTATCGGGGCTTTTCGCGAATGGATCAATCAAAACACGGAGGGCATTATCATCATCGGCATCAATGCCGTAAACAACGGCAGCCCGCAGATAGCCGTAGAAGCAGCCCCCAGCCTGATGAAACGCCTCCTGAATCCGATCTGGAATCTCTATTACAACTGGGTGCAGATACAGGAATACAACAACAATTTTAAGATTGACTTGCTCTCAACAGGCCTTGACGTGCCGGTGCAGTTTCTCGAGTTCAACTACATTCCCGGCCCTAAAGAGCGGGCTGCCTCCATGAGTTTCCACCTTACCGAAGGAGAAAAAAAGAACATCCGCAACGCCATGAATCAAATGCCCAACAAGGAAGCCATGGAGCAGCTTAAGCGTCAGTTGGGCTGGTGATCGCGCAATTCGAGGAGGGCGATATTCTCCACGTGATAGGTATGCGGAAACATATCAACCGCCTGTAGCTCCCTGAGCCGGTATTTCCCGGCCAGGATGGCCAGATCGCGGGCCTGCGTGGCCGGATTGCAACTGACATAGATGATTCTGCGTGCTCCGGAATGCAGCAGTTGCCGGCATACCTTCTCGTGCATGCCGGCACGGGGCGGATCCGTAATGACCACATCCGGGCTTCCGTGCGCTGCAAAGAAGGACTCGCTAAAGAGCTCTTTCATATCCCCGGCCAAGAAAGTACAATTGTCAATGCCGTTTAACTTGGCATTGTCCCGTGCGTGAAGCACGGCTTCAGGTATGGATTCGATACCAAGCACAGCGGCACAGGCATCGGCCAGGTAAAGGGCAATGGAGCCGGTGCCCGAGTAGAGGTCAAACACCCGGTCGGAGGGCTTCAGCCCGGCCATCTCCTTTACCCGTCTGTACATTTGTACGGCCTGGGCCGGATTGGTCTGAAAAAAAGTAAGCGGCCCTATCCGGTATTTTACTTTATCAAGCTGCTCGGTAATGTAGCCTTTGCCATAATAGGTCCTGAATTCCAGGTCATAAAGGGTATCGTTCTTTTTGGGATTTACGACCCCGATCAGGGTATCAATTTCCGGAAATTTCTCATGGAGAAAATCCATAAGCGCCTGCATGGCCGGCTCATCTTCAAAGAATACACTGAGGATGAGCATCCACTCACCGTTCATCGTATTTCGAGTGAGCAAATTGCGCAGCCAGCCCCGCTGCTCTCGAATGTGAAAAAACGTAAGGCCTTTGTCGAAGGCATAGGCCCGGATACTGTTGCGAATGCGGTCCTGCAATGCGTCCTGCAGCCAGCACTCTTCTACATCCAGCACCTTGTCAAAAGCCCCCGGCACGTGAAATCCGAGGCCTCTGCGGTCTTCCGGGACTTCGTCTTTTTCGATTTCTTCGGGTGTCAGCCAGCGCAGCTCCGAAAAAGTAAATTCGAGCTTGTTGCGATAAAACTTTTGCCGGGGCGAAGCCATGATGGGGTGTACCGTCTCCGCTTCCAGACGGGCTATGCGCGCAATAGCGTCTTCCACCACTTTCTGCTTGAAGTCGAGCTGTGCCCCGTACTGCACATGCTGCCACTTGCATCCGCCACAGTATTTAAAATGCTTGCAAAAAGGCCTGTCCCGCAGGGGCGAAGGCTCGAGCAATCGCTGGTAGCGTGCCATGGCATAGTCGCGCCTGCTTTTAAAAACCAGCACATCGGCCAGATCACCGGGCACCCCTCCTTCCACAAATACCACTTTGCCGTTGTGACGGGCCACCCCGACACCCTTGTCGCCTGTCGACTCTATTCGCAGGCCTTCAATGATATATTTCTTTCTTCTGCCCATTGCTCTTTCTGCGTTTTAAATGTTGATGATCCCGGCTTATTTTAATTCTTCTTCCCGCCTGCGGTTCACCCTGCGGGAAATTACAATGCTCACCTCATAAAGAAAGAGGATGGGAATGGAAATCATTATCTGACTCGTCACATCAGGAGGAGTAATGATGGCCGCCAGCACCAGGATAATGACAAAAGCCTCTCTCCGGTGGCTTTTCAGAAACCCGGGTGTGAGCAGGCCCATACGCGAAAGCAGGTAAGATGCCACGGGCAGCTCGAAGATGATGCCTGCGGCCAGGGTAATCATAGAAACCACAGAAATGTAAGAACCCAAATTGATTTCATTGATCACTTCTTCACTGACCTGATAATTGCCCAGAAAATTAATGGAGAAGGGAACGATGATGTAGTAGCCGAAAAGCACCCCGATAAAAAACAAAGTGGAGCAGGCAAATACGAGTCCGCGGGTGTGTCGTATTTCATTGTCATGCAACCCCGGTTTTACAAATCGCCAGATTTCCCAGAAGATGTAGGGAAAAGCCACAATAAGCCCGGCAATAAAAGAAACCTTGACATGCATGAGAAACTGTCCGGGCATATCCACGTTTTGCAGCGTGAAAGCAATGCCGTCCATGCAAAGATTGGCTCCCATGTGCATCTGATGCGAGAGCCAGCACAAAAAACGGTAGGTAAAAAACTCCTCGTTTTTGGGTGCAAGAATGACCCGGTCAAAAACGAAGTTTTTGTTCAGAAATGCAAGAATGGAGACAAGGAGCACAGCCGTCAGAGAGCGAAGTATGTGCCAGCGCAAAGCCTCGAGATGCTCAATAAATGTAAGTTGGTTGGGGTCCTTGTTTTCCATTTTGATTCCCTTAGTCTTCCTTTCCTTCCAACAGGTCCATGATTTTATTCAGCCTGGGCGAGAGGATAATCTCGGTGCGCCTGTTTTTTGCCCGGCCTTCTGCATCCTTGTTGCTTGCCACCGGCAAATAATCGGCCCGGCCGGCCGGCAGCAGGCGCAACGGATCCACTCCGTAATCCTCCAAAATGCGGACTACCGAGGTGGCCCGCAAGACGCTCAGGTCCCAGTTGTCTTTTACACAAGACCCCGGCCGCACCGGAATGCTGTCCGTATGTCCTTCAATCAGTATCTCAATTTCAGGATTTTTATTCATTACTTCGGCTATCTGTTTGAGGGCCGATTTTCCGTTTTTGCCCAGCTCCCAACTGCCCGACTTAAAGAGCAGCTTGTCGCTCATGGAGACATACACTTTGCCGTTTTTCTTCACAACAGTGAGTTCCGACTCATTGAATCCGGTTAAGGCTTCTTCCATTTTTATTCGCAGACTGTTGACTGCCGAGTCTTTTTCGGCTATCATACGTTCCAGCTGCTTTACTTTCTTCTCCCGGGCTTCGAGGCCTTCCTGCAAGGCTGCAATAGACTTGTTTTTTCTTTCCAGTTCCTTTTCCTTTTCGCTCAGTTGAGCCGCCTTCCGCTCCAGTTCCAAAGACTTTTCATTCAGCATTCTTTCTTTCTCATTGAGTTCCATTGCCAGTTTCTCTCTTTCGAGGTTGCTGTTTTGCAGGAGTTCTTTGTTTTGTGCGATCACTTTTTCATACAGTGCATTCAGGTTGTCATTCATTTTCTTCAGCTGCGAATATTGCCGGCCCATTCGGGCGGTATCGCTCTTGAGAGCGTCCAGCTGTTCTCTTTCCGCCTTCAGCTGCTTCTCCAGCGAGGCCAGATCCTCGCGGCAGTCGCGGTAATTGGACGAAAGAATGCGAAGCGAATCCTGTTTCTCTTTCAATGCATTCTCGGTATCCTGAAACTTGCGGGCCGGAACACATGAGGCCATATATCCGGCAACCACAATCAGGCCAATGAACATAAAAAGGGAGTATCTTGGTCTCATAGCTTCGAATTTTTGTTTGCAAAGTTACTTTGGAACGGGCAATCCTGTATTTTTCTTTTGCCACAAATCAATGAGCCGAAGAACGGATGAGGGGATAGCGTGAAAGAAGTGTTTTTATTTCAGCACGGGCTTCATCGAATTGCTATTTTTGAAGGTATGGCTAAAAGTAAAACAATTTATGCCTGCCGGAATTGCGGCAATACCTCAGCCAAGTGGATGGGGCGCTGTCCGTCCTGTGGCGAGTGGAACACCTACATCGAAGAGCTGATTGTCAAGGAGGGATCGAAAAGCAGCGGCTATCAGTGGAAAAGTGAGAAAGGACAGGGGCATTCGAAGCCGGTCAATCTTGAAAATATCGAAGGTCACGAGCAGATTCGTCTCAGTACGGGAGACAAGGAACTCGACCGGGCGCTGGGCGGAGGCATCGTGGCGGGGTCACTTATCCTGATTGGCGGGGAACCGGGCATCGGCAAATCCACCCTGATGCTGCAAATGGCCCGCGGCCTGGACGGCCGGAGAATCCTTTATGTATCGGGCGAGGAAAGTGCCGTACAGATTAAGATGCGGGCCGAGCGCCTCGGCATTCATAATCCGGAATATCTCGTCTACACGGAGACCAACACCCAGCTCATTTTCCTTCAGGCAAAAAAGATAAAACCCGATGTAGTGATTATCGACTCCATACAGACCCTGCACTCGGAAGACATTGACTCGACCCCGGGGAGTGTGTCGCAGGTGAGGGAATGCACGGGCGAGTGGCAGCGATTTGCCAAAGAGACCGGCACTCCGGTATTTCTGATTGGGCACATTACCAAGGAAGGCTCCATTGCCGGCCCCAAATTGCTGGAACATATGGTGGATACGGTTCTGCAATTTGAAGGAGATCGCCATCACCAATACCGGATTCTGAGAACGGTAAAAAACCGCTTTGGAAGCACAGCCGAAATGGGCATCTACGAAATGCAGGGCAATGGCCTGCGTGAAGTCAGCAATCCATCCGAAATCCTTATCTCCACCAGACCCGAAGCCTTGAGCGGCATTGCCATTGCCGCCATCATGGAGGGCATGCGCTCCATGCTTATCGAGGTGCAGGCCCTCGTGACCGCAGCCGTGTACGGCACTCCGCAACGCTCGGCTACGGGCTTCGAGCTCCGCAGGCTGAGCATGCTCCTGGCCGTTCTCGAAAAGCGCATCGGATTTCCGATGGGCAACAAGGATATTTTTCTGAATATGGCCGGGGGCATTCGTGTAGACGACCCCGCAGCCGACCTGGCCATCGTGACGGCACTCATTTCTTCGCTCGAAGACAAGACCGTTGCTCCCCTGGCCGTTTTTGCGGGCGAAGTCGGACTCTCAGGGGAGATTCGACCGGTCAACCGCATCGAACAACGCATAAGCGAAGCCGACAAACTGGGCTTTGAGCAGGTCTATCTTTCCTCGGGCAATTTGAAAGGCATCGAGCGAAAAAAATTTAATTGCCGCTTAATCGAAGTCAATAAAGTGGAGGAGCTGGTGCGGCTGCTCTTTTGACGCAGCTACTTCCGGCCGAAATCGGCCGGAATTTCTCCCCATTTACGGGTATCCCATTTGTAGACGGGGATGTCATAGCTGTTCTTTCGCAGCCAGGCTTCGGCCCGGTCCACCATATCCCATAGTTCGCGGGTTTTTTCATTGCGCGGAAGCATGGTCTTCACTTTTTTGTTCCGCACCCAGGCCAGAGCCGTTCCGGAGTCCGTATAAACCGGCCTTTTGGTGCCGGCTTTTTTTTGCAACGCCAAGGCATGCACCAGCGCCAGAAATTCTCCGAGGTTGTTGGTACCCATCGGAAAGGGGCCCTGATGAAAAATTTCCTCCCTGCTGGCCGTATCTACGCCCCGGTACTCCATCACTCCGGGATTGCCGCTGCAGGCGGCATCCACGCTGATGCTGTCGCGGATAAAAGGAGCTCCGGCCGTCTCTTTTTTCGCTTTCATGGCAGAGGGCCCCTGTTCATATGCTTTTTCCGCTTCCCACCTGCTCTTATAGGATTTATACAAAGCGCCCTGATAGCTTGTGATTTGCTGCAAAACCGCAGACCAGTCATCATAAATGCCGGGGCGGTGCCCCCGCCAGACTACATAGTATTTCTTTTTCTTAGTCGCCATACAGCGCTAAGATAATTGCAAGCCTGCTTTTATTGCTGAACAAATTGCGCAACGGCCCCCGGAATCTCATTTAAAGTGAAAATGTAGTATCCCGTTGCCAGTTCTTGCAGGCTGAGTGTTTCTTCCCCGTCAAGGTTCAGCACTCCGTTCATCACTTCCTGCCCGGCCAGGTTGAAGATTGAAAAGGAAGATTGACCGGTCAATTGCTCTGAGGGAATCAGCCTGATCTGGCGGCTTGATGACATATAGCGAATGGAAATGCCCGAGGCCAGGGGGTCTTCAATGCCCGTGCTCGTGCCTTCTGCCACAGTGATGAGTTCCGTGACAATTTCATCGCCCGAGGAAGTTCCGTCATTGTTCGAAAGGTTAATGGCTACGGATATTTCCACCTCACCGCTGCCCGGAGGCGGGGCGGTCCAGTCTAGCGTCCACGAACGGCTGCCGCCCATGCTGGCAGTTCCCATGGTAGTATGTGTAATATAACCTCCGTTCACTTGCATGTGATTGCTTCCGCTTTGCAGCGTGCCGGCAAAAGAGCCCGACAGATCTTGCACCGAGAGCTGAAATCCTGTTTTGGACATCCCGTTTTTACTGGCCGTCACGGTAATCTGATAGCTTTGGCCCGGAACGTAGCCATTGCTATCAATATTTGTGCTAATAAGGCCGGAAGTGGCCGTGGCATTGCCGTCATGGCAGCCCGATGTGGCACAGGTTCTTCCGTTTTCAAAGCGCCCGCCCGAAAAGCCGGCATTGCCGTTGTCTACGGGGGCTCCCCCCGATCTCGAACTCAGATCGTAACTAATGAATAACACAAGAGAAAAGAGGGTGAAAGTGCTCAGGTAAATCAGTCTTTTCATAAAAGGGATTTAAAGGGTTTCAAAAGGAAAGCATAAGATACTTCAAAATCTCTTTTGTCAAAAGAAGCAAACGTCACAGTCTTTCCATTTTTACGTCAAGACGCGCGGGAATCATCCATTCTCAATCGCTTCCAGTATCTGTTTTGCATGATCCTTGGTATTCACCTTGTCAATGATCTTCATGATCTTTCCCTCTTCATCAATCACAAAAGTTACACGGTGCGTGCCCTCGTATTCCCGTCCCATAAACTTTTTAGGTCCCCAAACACCGTAGAGCTTCACAATTTTCTTGTCCTTGTCTGCGATCAGCGGGAATGGCAGCTCATATTTCTCAATAAACTTACGGTGCGACTTTTCATCGTCTGTAGATACTCCCAGCACCGCCAATCCGTGTTTTTTAAGGGTTTCGTAGTTGTCGCGCAGGTTGACGGCTTCGGCCGTGCAGCCGCTTGTGTTGTCTTTCGGGTAAAAATACAATACGAGCTTGCGGCCTCTGAAATCACTTAGTGCCACTTCCTTTCCGTCCTGGTCTGTTCCTTTAAAATCCGGGGCCGGATTGCCTTCTTTGAGATCTGTCATTGCTTATTGATTTTTAGTTTATAAATCTTTTCGTTTCGATTTCCGGCCTTATCGCTCACACTTACCCGTATCACATGCTCTCCTGTTTTCAAAAATTCCGGCAAGGTGCCCGTCAGTCGTTTCTTCTTGTAATCATACTCCATCAGCCACCAGCGGCCGTCAAGATATGCACTGTACTTGTCAATGCCGCTTTCCTCATCCTCAATCCCGATCGAAAGAAGATCGCCCGGACGGGGTGATTCGGGAAATGCCGGCTTCTCAATTTCCGGGGCCGTACTGTCCACACTAAGATAATAATTACCAAACTCCCGGGTACGGAAAATAAACACCGGACCGCTCCATTCTCCCGTATAATAGTTCCTTTCGTCATCTTCCACACGTACCGCGACCGCTCTTTTCTTCAGCGATTCCGGAAAATCGCTTTGCAGAATATTTATCACGGCCTTTTTGTGCAACGGGTCCCCCGGATCGTGAATGCGGAAGAGCGGAGACATCCGGCCCTCTTTATGCTTTGGGCTGTCCACGCTGAAATGGAAGTAAATGCTGTCGTAGAGGGCGCCCTCCGGGATGATGATCCGGAAAGCTCCCGACTCAAAATAGGAAGCCTGACCGGGGAGCATGCGCTTCGATTTGGGCCGCAACCGGGCTTGTCTTCGGGTGGCCAGACCATTGACCTTAAATGAAAGCCGGCTTTCGTTTCCGGAGGCATCCTGCACAACAATGAGTACCGGCATGGTCTCGCCCGGGGCCAGGGTCAGCCGGCCATCGTCAAGCAGGCTGCCGTACATAGAGAGCCTGTCGCCCGGCAGTTTAAACAAGCGTTCCACCAGTTTTCCCTCTTTCTTTTTCAGCGCATAATCCATGTGGGCATTGGCATAGCGGCTTTCGGAAAAAGAAAAACGATCGCCCCGCCACTCGAAAATGACCCGTCCACCGGCTTCGACCCGGCTCAGATAAACCCCCAGTTTGCCGGAGTTTTTGTCCATTCGGTCGATCACACGTATGCCGAATGCCACCCGGCCGGCAGGCACTTCCAGGATATTCTCCTTATTGGCCAGCACATAACCCGCTTCGCCTTTTCGCAGATGGTATGACTGCGGAAAAGAGGAGGGGCCATAGACCAAAAGTTCGAGAATTTGCGGAGCCCGGTGATCCTCCACGGCAATACCGAGCCGCTGAGGATTGACAGGCTCCTGCCCGGCCGTTTTCCGGATTTCAAAATGCAGATGCGGCCCTGACGAGCTGCCACTGTTGCCGCTTTTTGCCAAGATATCCCCTTTTTTAACTTCAAAACGATGGGGTGTGAGATAGAGGTCGATGGCAAAGGACTTTTTGCGGTACTGCATTTCTTTCACATAGCTTGCCATGGGCTCGGAAAATCGGCTCAGATGGGCATATACTGAAGTGTATCCATTGGGATGCTCGATATACAAGGCCTTTCCAAAGCCAAAGGGAGACACCTTAATGCGGGAGACAAAACCATCTGCCACGGCATAGACATTGCGGCCGCTCCGCCCGCCTGTCTTGATATCAATGCCCGAATGGAAATGGCTGCCCCGCAACTCGGCAAAAGAGCCGGCCAACTCAATGGGAAAATCGACCGGACTTCGGAAATATGCGGGAGGAAGCTGAGCCCGGAGCAGCGGCCCTGATACAAGGAGAATAAGAAAGAGACCGGCAACAAAAAGATACCTGTCGCGCTTTTTAAAAATTCGGACGCAGTTCAGCTCTTGCATAGAAATCATTAATATATGAGACCACGTCTTCGGCTTTGTCAACCACGGTAAAAAGCTCAAGATCATCCGGACTGATTTTCATTTCCTTCAACATCCGGGCTTTCAGCCAGTCGACCAGACCACACCAGTAATCGGAATCGAAAAGCACCACAGGAATGCGTTCTATTTTGCCTGTTTGAATCAGGGTCAGGGTTTCGAACAATTCGTCCATGGTGCCAAAGCCGCCCGGCATGCACACAATGCCCTGGGCATATTTCAAAAACATCACTTTGCGAACGAAGAAATAGCGAAACTGAAGAATTTTATCCGGATCTACATAGGGATTTAGGTGCTGCTCGTGCGGAAGGTCAATATTGAGCCCTACCGAAGGCGCTTCGGCCAGACGGGCCCCGAGGTTGGCGGCTTCCATCACCCCCGGGCCGCCCCCCGTGATGATACCGTACCCTTCTTCG
>JALSIH010000182.1 GCA_026981615.1 Chitinophagales bacterium | reverse complement strand
GCTTCGGCAAGCGATGAGATGGGGTTGTAGCTGAGGGTACCCTGATAGCCGAGATACTCCGATTTGTCGAAAAAGTCTCTGGATTTGAAAAAGGCGGGCGGGCTGTGCACCGACATGGCCGTGCGGTTGACCATGTATATCTTTTGCTCGTCAAAGTCCCAGAATATGCGTTTGACATCCATGTCGATGTTCTGGTAGGTGTTTTCAAAAGGGGCTTTGCTGATGCCGGCCTTGCCCTGCAGCACGGAGAGCAGCCGGTCGGAGGCTTTGTAGCGCATCTCCACACCGGGATGGTAGATGGTATCCCGGTCGAAGAAGAGAAAGAACTCGGCCTCCTTGCTGATGGCATCGTCCTCTTTGATGAGAAAGCTGCGGGCCCGTGCTTCGGCCACCAGCACGCCTGCCTTGTTGCGGAAGAGCAGGCGGGCCGGCTCCTCGCTTGTTCCCGAGCCCTGTATGGCCGTCCCCCGGATGGTAAATCCACCGATGTATTGCACTCCGTCCATGATGTTTTTTACTTCGAGGCTTTTATCCTTTGTGATAAACATCGGATAGTCGGAGGGGCCGCTTTGTCCACCGCTGATCAATTTGTAAATGAGGGTGCCGGCAATGGGTTTGTTGAATTTTTCGGCATAGTGGAGTGTGGCATCTTCTATTTTGAATTCCCGGGCTTCGAGCTTGATTTCGAAGCTGTCGAAGACGGCATATACCTTCTCCGGGTCAAATCCCGCATTGGCCCAGGTGATTTTTCCGTGGCTGCCGCGCAGCAATGAACGCCCGGGGTAGTATCGTCCGCTGACATCGAGGATGTCGAGGCTGTCGCCCGAGCTGCTGCCCCGGATATCCACATTGAGGAGTTCTACGTAAAGGATGCCCTGCTCGAAGTGTATCTGCGGATCAATGGCCGATAGCGACCAGCTCCGCCCCGGATGCTCGTAGAGTTTCCCTTTCGAGAAATAGGCAGCCGAGAAGCGAAAAAAGCGGTCGAGTTCGCTGTTGCTCCATCCGGCCTGCATAAGCTGTCCGGACAATTCCATCCATGCGGCATACTGCTCGGAATATTTTTCGGCCACGGCCGTAAAGGCCTGTACGAAGTGAAGAATCTCGTTGCCCGGGCGCATTCTCATGCTTTTCAGCTCTTCGTATCGTTCTTTTATCTCCAATATTTTTAGCGAATCGAGGAAGTCTCCTTCGGCCAGAGCTTCCAGCTTTTCCGCACTTTCTTTGCAGCTTTCGCATCCGGCCCTGCGAAGCTCGCTGCCGAGCGATGCGATAAAGGCACGGGGATTGCTCTCCTCCGATGGAAGCTGTGCACGCAGCACGAGCGAGGAGAGAAAAAGAAAAAGAAGAAGGGTGCTTTTTTTCATCTGCGACTTGCTTTAAATTCCATCATCAGCCAGTCCGACTCTTCCGTCTGCCTGACAAACTCAAATCCCGCTTTTGCGGCTTCTTCCCCGATCATCTCCCGGTCGGGCCGCAGGTAGCCGCTGCTGATCAGCAGGCCTCCGTCATTGATCACTGCCCGGTAGAGCGGCATCTGTTTCAGGATCACTTCGCGGTTGATATTGGCCAGAATGAAATCATAGTCTTTCTTTCTCAGCAATTTTTCGTCACCCAGACGTACGCGGATGCGCTTGCAAGCGTTGAGGCGGGCATTTTCTTTTGCGTTTTCAAACGAATGCCGATCGTGGTCTATTGCATCGATTTCCCGGGCTCCGAGTTTCTCGGCCAGCACCGATAGCACCCCTGTTCCGCAGCCCATGTCCAGCACTTTTTTCCCTTCAAAGGAATGCGGCATCATGGCCGAGAGCATCTGGCGGGTCGTGGCATGGTGGCCGGTGCCGAAAGACATCATCGGATTGATGATTATCTCATATTTGAATTGCGGGTCGGCTTTGTGGAAGCCGGCCCGAATGCGAATCTCGCGGCCGAGGGTGATGGGTTCGAAGTTCGATTCCCAGAGGGCATTCCAGTTTTTATCGGGCACCTCAACGATGTGCCGGGGTTTTTCGAGGAATTTTTCGATCCCGCGGAGGGCCGCCCTGAACGGTTCATCTTCAAGCAATTCCTCCTCGAGGTAGATATCCAGGTCTTCGCCTTCGGCAGCGATGCCGGCAATGTCAAAAGCTTCGAGGGCAAAAGCGATGACCTCGAAAAAAGCGCCTGCACCGGGGAGATGAATTTTTTTCATGAATCAGAGGGCGTTGAAGATGGCTTCGAAATCAGCAGCCTGAAGAGAAGCTCCTCCGATGAGCCCGCCATCAATGTCGGGCATGGCAAAGAGCCCGGCCGCATTGCCGGGTTTGACACTTCCGCCATAAAGGATGGAGATGGCTTCGGCAGATTCGCGGCCGTATTGGGCGGCCACTTCACTGCGGATGAAGGCATGCATTTCGCTGGCGGCTTCGGGCGATGCGCTTTTTCCGGTGCCGATGGCCCACACGGGCTCATATGCGATGTGCAGTTTTCTTATTTTTTCTTCGGGCAGGTGGAAGAGGGCTTTGCGTATCTGCCGGCCTACGATTTCAAACTGCCGCCCCGATTCGCGTTCTTCGAGGGTCTCACCGCAGCAAAAGACGGGCGTGAGGCCTTCTTCCAGGGCCCGGTCGATCTTGGCCGCAAGCAGGGCATCGTCTTCTCCGAAGTACTTGCGCCTCTCGCTGTGGCCGACAATCACGTGGCTTGCACCTGCCGAGGCGATCATCGATGCCGAAATCTCGCCCGTATAGGCACCTTCCGTTTTGTGGTGGCAGTTTTGGGCTCCGCAGTGAAAGCCTGTAGGTCCTTCGAGCAGCCGGGCAATGCCTGCCAGGTGAATGAAGGGCGGAAAAAGTATGACTTCTTTTCCTTCGCTGCAGCGGCCTTCGAGCCGCACACGGATATCCCGCGCCAGCGAAAGGCCTTCTTCCAGCTTTTTATGCATCTTCCAGTTGCCCGCTACAATGCGTTTTCTCATCTTGCTTTGCTCTTTAGTAGTTTCTGAATTCTCCGCTGATTTCAAATATGTGTTCCAATATTTTTCTTTCCGCCTGCTCCGGTTCTTTCCCGCGTCTTTTCATGACGGCCCGGGCCACCTCCAGGGCTTTTTCAATCCGGAAGCTCTTCATCCCGACCGCACCGCCCCAGCTGAAAGACGGGATAAACTGACGGGGAAATCCGCCTCCGAAGATATTGGCACTCACCCCGACCACAGTGCCGGTGTTGAACATGGTGTTGATGCCCGACTTGCTGTGATCGCCCATAAAAAGGCCGCAAAACTGCAGGCCCGTATTGATAAAGCCGCGCTTTTCATAGTTCCATATTTTCACCTCGGCATAGTTGTTTTTCAGGTTGGAGTTGTTTGTGTCGGCTCCCAGGTTGCACCATTCCCCGATGACTGCATTGCCGAGAAATCCGTCATGGGCTTTGTTGCTGTAGCCAAAGAGATTGCTGTTGTTGATTTCGCCTCCGACCTTGCAATGCGGGCCGATGGCCGTGGCCCCGTAGATTTTGGCACCCATCTTTACAGTAGAGTGTTCGCCCAGGGCAAAGGGCCCGCGTATGCAGGCGCCTTCCATCACCTCGCTGTGCGGGCCGATGTATACGGGGCCTGTTTCGCTATTGATGCTGGCACCCTCTATTTTGGCCGATGGATCTACATAGAGCCTGTCGCCAATGACAAGATTGGTATCGCTGATCTGATCGACCACGCGCAGCCCCAGTCGCTCGCGTATGTCTTTTTCGATCTCGTCTCCGAGCATCAAAAAGAGGTCCCAAAGATGGCGGATCATGCCCGGTTCTTCTCCTTCATAGTTGATTGCTCCGGCATCAGCGCCATGTCGCAGCGCTATGTCCGGGTTCTCGTCTTTTCCGCACCGCATGGCCAGGAGGCGATCCTGCTGCCAGAGGCTCTGCCCGGGCCCGAGCGAGCGAATGGCATCGGCAAGTTCCCTGCCGGGAAGCAGGGCCCCGTTGATGTATATATTTTCATCTTCGAGGCGGGCAGGAAATTTCTCCTGCAAATACGGAGCGGTTCGGGTCGAGCTTGGGCTTCCGAGTTCCAGCTCCCATTTTTCGCGGATGCTCAGCAGGCCCAGCCTGAAATCGCAAACCGGCCGCGTGTAAGCCAGGGGCAATAGGGAACTGCGCCATGGCGGGTCGAAAAGGAGATAGTTCATCCAACAAAAATAAACATATTGGGGCGAGAAACCCGCTGCGGAAAGCAGGCGGATGTTTGTAATGACGGGGTATAGAAAAAGCCGCTTCGGGGGAAGCGGCTTTTCCACATTTTTATCTTCGGCTCCGGGGCTATTATTCGCCCGCCTTTTCTTCGCTTGAAGGCTCTTTCTTGCTAAACTTCTTGTACTTTTTGTTGAATTTGTCAATTCGACCGGCCGTATCCACAAACTTCATTTTACCCGTGAAGAAGGGGTGCGACATATTGGAAATCTCTAACTTTATCAATGGATACTCTTTGCCGTCCTCCCACTTGATGGTTTCTTTGCTTGGTGCCGTGGAACGGGAGAGGAAGGAATAATCCGTAGAGAAATCTTTAAAAACTACGAACCGGTAATTATCAGGATGAATTCCTTTTTTCATGATACATGTGATTTAGGACGTGCAAAAATAAGGCAATATGGATGAAAAAGGAAGGCATGCCGAATTTTTTTCAAATACAAACCCGATAAAAAAGGAGAAGTCATGCTGAACGGAATTCCAAAGATGAAGTGGCGAAGGCTGGACGGACGCAGAATTGAGGTGCCGATAGAGGCCGAAGTAGAGCAAATACTGAAGCGGGAGCGTGCGCAGGGTCAGCGGCTGAAAGTCTATATCGGCAGCGATTCGCAGGTTCGCGGCAATCTGATCGAGTTTGCCACGGTGATTGTCTTTTTGCGCGAAAAAAGCGGTGGTTTTATGCTCATCAGCAACGAAAGCCGGGTGGGGCGTATCGCACTGAAAGAACGGCTGCTCTACGAGGTAGCGCGCTCCGTGGATATTGCCTACCGTCTGTGCAAACTGCTCGACCGCTATGATGTAGACCTCGAAGTGCATGCCGATATCAATACCAATCCCCGCTTCAAATCAAATGCCACCCTACAGGATGCCATGGGTTACATTCTCGCTATGGGTTTTGAATTCAAGGCCAAGCCCGAGGCATTTGCCAGTACGAGCTGTGCCAACAAGGTCTGCTGATTGACCAAATTCGCTATGATGCTTTCTAAAGAGTTGGCAATATGCTTTCCCGAAAGTAAAATTAAAGCCGGATGCTATGAAAAAAGGGAGGGCAAATCTTCGCTGTTGCGGCTGAGGCCGAGGTGCTCGTAGGCTTTGGCAGTGGCTTCGCGGCCCCGGGGGGTGCGTTTCAGAAATCCTTCCTGTATGAGAAAGGGTTCGTACACTTCTTCGATGGTGCCGGGCTCTTCTCCCACGGCCGTGGCGATGGTGCCCAGGCCCACCGGACCGCCCTTAAATTTTTCGATAATCGTCCGCAGGATTTTATTGTCCATCTCATCCAGTCCGTATTCGTCCACATTGAGGGCTTTGAGGCCGTAGATGGCAATCTTGCGGTCTACGACTCCGTTTCCTTTCACCGTGGCAAAGTCTCGTATTCTGCGAAGCAGGGCATTGGCTATGCGCGGGGTGCCCCGGCTTCTCCGGGCAATCTCGTTGGCACCTTCGGCCGTGATCTTTGTATTCAGAATGGAGGCCGAGCGCGTCACGATCTGCTCCAGAACGGGGGTGTTGTAATATTCCAGGCGAAACTTAATGCTGAAACGCGAGCGCAGGGGCGAAGAGAGCAGCCCGCTGCGCGTGGTGGCGCCCACGAGGGTGAAGGGGTTGAGATTGAGCTGCACCGAGCGGGCCCCGGGCCCCGAGTCAATCATAATGTCGATGCGGAAGTCTTCCATGGCCGAATATAGGTATTCTTCGATGACCGTGCTCAGGCGGTGGATCTCATCGATAAAAAGTACATCGCCCTCTTCGAGCGAAGTGAGCAGGCCGGCCAGGTCTCCCGGCTTTTCCAGCACCGGACCGCTGGTCATTTTTATTTGTCGTCCCAGCTCATGGGCTATGATATGCGAGAGGGTGGTCTTTCCCAATCCCGGAGGGCCGTGCAGCAATACGTGGTCGAGGGCTTCGTCACGCGAACGGGCCGCTTCGATAAAGACCTTCAGATTTTCAATGATCTTGTCCTGTCCGGCAAATTCGCGGATTTTCTGTGGGCGCAATACTTTCTCCAGCTCCTGCTCGGGCCGGCTCAATTGCTCTTTGTGCGGATTTAAATTCGGGTTGCTCATTCTAAGGCATGCGCTTGTGCCACCAAAGGTAGCAAGTTTTGGCAGCCCGCAGTGAGCGGTGGGCCGGGATTTTCTCCGCCCCTGTCTCTTTTTCTGACCGCTCAATCTCTTTATTGAATGGGGAAATAAGGCTGCCGAATTGTGTAATTTTGAGGCATCTGATAACTCAATAAAAGAATTTATAATGGCTGGAGAAAAGATTAAAAAAGAAGGTGAAAAACTTACTGTTCCCGATCAGCCTGTCATTCCGTTTATAGAAGGGGACGGAACAGGCCCGGATATCTGGAGGGCATCCAAAAAAGTGTTTGATGCGGCCGTGGAGAAAGCCTACGGTGGAAAAAGAAAAATCGAATGGAAAGAAGTGCTGGCCGGTGAGAAGGCATTCAATGCCAGCGGTGAATGGCTTCCCGGGGCCACGCTCGATGACATCAGAGCGTATCTGGTGGCCATCAAGGGGCCGCTTACGACTCCTGTGGGCGGAGGCATACGCTCGCTCAATGTGGCACTGCGCCAAAAACTTGACCTCTACACTTGCCTGCGGCCCGTACGCTACTTTCGCGGAGTGCCGTCTCCGGTAAAGCACCCCGAGCGGGTGGACATGGTCATCTTCCGCGAGAATACCGAGGATATTTATGCCGGAATCGAGTTTCGTGCCGGTACGGCCGACTGCGATGAATTTTTGACACTTTTTAAAGAGAATTTCCCCGATCGCTTTGAGAAAATCCGCTTCCCCGAAACATCGGGCATAGGTCTCAAACCGGTATCCCGGGAGGGAACGGCACGCCTCGTACGGGCGGCCATACAAAGTGCACTGGATAAAAAAGCCGACTCGGTGACATTGGTGCACAAAGGAAATATCATGAAATTTACCGAAGGAGCCTTCCGCGACTGGGGCTACGAGGTGGCCAAAAAAGAATTCGGCAGCCGCGACCTGGATGGCGGTCCGTGGCAGATTATCGAAGCGGACGGCAGAAAACTGATTGTCAAGGATGTCATTGCCGATGCCTTTCTCCAGCAAATTCTTCTGCGTCCGGCCGAGTACGATGTGATTGCCACGCTCAACCTCAATGGCGACTACATCTCCGATGCACTGGCCGCCATGGTCGGAGGCATCGGCATTGCACCGGGGGCCAATATCAACTACGAGACCGGCCATGCCATCTTTGAAGCCACGCACGGCACGGCTCCCAAATATGCCAATCAGGACAAGGTGAACCCGAGCTCCCTTATTCTTTCGGGCGTGTTGATGTTTGAATATCTCGGCTGGAAAGAAGCCGGAGAATTGATCACCCGGGCCATGGAAGACACCATCACGGCAAAAAGCGTTACCTACGACTTTGCCCGCCTGATGGAGGGAGCTACGCTCCTGAAAACTTCCGAATTTGCGGATGCCCTCATTGCAAACATGTAGCGGAGGCCGAAAGGCCGCAGCCCCGGCAAAGGGCTGCGGTCTTTTTTAATTTTGCACGGCCTTGTCAGGACAGGCTCCCCGTTTGAAATTATTTAATTAGAATTGCGTTAGCTTTTTTAAACCGCTCAATTATGCGCAAGCTCCTTTCTTTCCTTGTACTTACTTTCTTTTTTCTGGCAGAGATGAGTGCTGCCTGGCTTTTGATTCCGATGGACGAGTCGCAGCAGAATCATTTGAAAGCATATGGCATCACCTTCTGGGTTTTGCAGCAGGAAAGAGAGGCCTACTGGCTGCTCAATTACCGGGGCGGCAGTTTTTCCGTAAAATATGACCCCCGGATCGAGGAGGAATGTCTGGTGCGCGGGGTCAGCTACGAAGTGCTGCCCGAGGCAGCCTATTCGGCCATTTTGAGCGGCATTGCCGATCCCGAGTCGAACACCGACCTGGTGAAGCTGGAAAAGGCGCCCCGCATAGCCGTCTATTCACCGGACGGCAAACAGCCCTGGGACGATGCCGTCACGCTGGTGCTCACCTATGCCGAGATTCCCTATGACCGCATTTATGACGATGAAGTGCTGACGGACAAGTTGCCGGGCTATGACTGGCTGCACCTTCACCACGAAGACTTTACGGGCCAGTACGGCCGCTTTTATGCGAGTTACCGCAATGCTCCCTGGTATCGCGAGGAAGTGCGAAATGCCGAGGCCATGGCCGCCCGCCACGGCTTCTCCAAGGTCTCGGAGCTGAAACTGGCCGTGGCCAAAAAAATCAGGGACTTTGTAGCCGGTGGGGGCTATCTCTTTGCCATGTGCTCGGCCACCGACAGCTATGACATTGCCCTCGCTGCCGATGGTGTGGATATTTGCGCTTCTGTTTTCGATGGCGACCCGGCCGACCCCGATGCGCAGAATAAGATCGACTACAGCCGGGGATTTGCCTTCGAAGATTACAAACTGAGTATGAATCCCTTTGAGTATGAATTTTCGAGCATTGACGCCACCCAGAGCCGCAGCAAAGTGGCCAATCCGAAAAACGATTATTTTACTTTGTTTGAATACTCGGCCAAGTGGGACCCCATCCCCACCATGCTCACGCAAAACCATACCCGCACGATCAAAGGCTTTTACGGGCAAACCACCGCTTTTATCAAAAATTATCTTAAGTCCAGCGTGCTGGTGATGGGCGAAGCCAAAAACTTCAATGAAGCACGCTATATCCACGGGGAGTTCGGCTATGGAATGTGGACTTTCTACGGTGGGCACGATCCCGAAGATTACAGGCACTATATTGGCGACCCGCCCACCGATCTTGACCTGCACCCCAATTCACCCGGCTATCGCCTGATACTGAACAATGTACTCTTTCCGGCTGCTTCGAAGAAGAAACGCAAAACCTGAGCGCCCGGGCCTATTTCTTTTCCCTTCGTTTTTGCTGTTCGAGGCGTTCCTTTTTTTCTTTCTCAAAGTCGAGCGGATGCGGCACCGGGGGATTGTCAAATTCATTGATGGCCTCATGAAATACCTTGCTGACATGTTCCCATCGCCCGTTTTTGTATTCAAAACCCTCGTATGTGCCATCGGGCACACGGTCGGCAGCGGCTTCCGAGAGGGGATTGAGCGGCACCAGATGATCGTAGATGATGAGATTGCGTGATTCGTCAAAATTGAGCGAAGCACTGGCTTCTTTTTTGTATTCGATGAAAAATCGGGCCTGATACCGGTTGCTGTCCCGTTCGGGAAAATAAAATTTGCGGGCCCCCAGAATCAGCTCACCGTTTTCGAAATGCATGACTTCCACCAGTTTTCGGGTGCTGAAGGGGTCGTTGGGGTCGTAGCCGAAGAAGTAATAAAAGGCAGTATCACCGGAATGCTGCATCATGGCTTTGTAGTACATGGCACCGTACCATCTCCGGGCTCCGCTGATGCTGTCTTCGGGGCGCTGCATAAAGTCCGATGCATCGAAAAGGGGAATGAGGCGGAGGCTGTCGCTGTTGAGTTGCACGGCTCCGAGATGGCGGTAGCGGCCGCTGTTGAGCTGAAATTGCCAGGTAAAAACCCGGAAGGCCGAATCGGGAGCATAAGTGAGTGAGATCACCCGCAAGGAGTCGAAAGGATAGTGAAAGGAACCCGGAATTTTAAGGATATCGAGCAGTAGCGGAATTTGCAGGTACGCATTGCGGATGCGGACCGTCTCGCTGCTGTCGCTGATCATGGAGTCGCCCATGACGAGGAGCCGGCTTTCCAGGCCATGCATTTTTTCGAGGCTGAGAGAGTCGAAGCGCCCCTGTCCGAGGAGGCTCAGATGGAGTCCGAAGAGGATTAGCAAGAGGGTGTATTTCATATCATGCATTTCAACAGCTTAAAAACTCCATACGGAGCAAGCTTATTTTATTGCTTCTCTTACATTATGGTGCCTTGCTCAGGCCAGGCGCTCAATCACCATGGCCGAGGCACCTCCGCCACCGTTGCAGATGCCGGCCAGGCCTATTTTTCCGTTTCGGTGCTTCAGCACGGAAGTGAGTGTGGCCAGAATGCGGGCTCCCGAGCATCCGATGGGGTGCCCCATGGAGACGGCTCCACCGAAGACATTGATTTTCTCATGCGGTATTTTCATTTCCCGCATATTGGCCAGGGCCACCACCGAGAAAGCTTCGTTGACTTCGAAGGCATCCACGTCTTCCGGTTTCAGTCCGGCTTTTTCGAGGGCTTTGGGCATGGCTTTGGCCGGTGTGGTGGTAAACCACTCGGGGGCCTGGGCCGCATCGGCATAGGCCAGTATGCGCGCCAGCGGCTTGATGCCCATGGCTTCGGCCCGCTCGGCCGACATGAGCACGAGGGCCGCGGCCCCGTCATTGATGTTGGAAGCATTGGCTGCCGTGATGGTGCCCTCTTTCGTAAAGGCCGGTCGCAGTTTGCTTATTTTATCATATTTGATTTTGGAGATGTCTTCGTCTTTATCTACCAAAATCGGCTCGCCTCTTCGCTGGGGTACCGAAACCGGCACGAGCTCATCAAAAAGGCCCTCTTCGCTGGCTTTGTTGGCCCGCTTGTACGATTCGACAGCATATTCGTCCTGGTCCTCGCGGCTGAATCCGCA
>JALSIH010000181.1 GCA_026981615.1 Chitinophagales bacterium | reverse complement strand
TTTCCTGCAAGGCCCTGAGGGTGGCAAATGCAAATACCATTTCCTCACCGATGGCGGGATACTTGTGCTCCACGATGGTGCCGTCAAAATCGACTGCAATGGTTTTTACTTCTTCTGCCTGCATCTTCGTTTTTCAATCGAGATAATAGCTTTTTTCCACCTTCAGCTCATCGTCCAGTTCATATACCTTCGGCTTGCCGGTGGGAATCTCCACCTTAACGATTTCTTCCGGGGAAAGGTGCTCAAGGTATTTTATCAGCGAACGGAGGCTGTTGCCATGGGCCACGACAAGCACGTTCTTGCCTTCGCGGAGCAAAGGCTCTATTTCCGACTGATAGTAAGGCACCACCCTTTCTTCGGTGTCTTTCAGGCTTTCGCCATTCGGAGGGGCCACATCATAGCTTCTGCGCCAAATGTGCACCTGTTCCGGCCCGAACCTTTCGCGTGCCGCATCCTTGTTCATCCCCTGCAGGTCGCCATAGTGCCGCTCATTGAGGGCTTTGTCGCGAAAAACGGGAATATTTTCCTGCCCGATCTCCTTTAATATCAAAGAAAGTGTGTTTTGCGCTCTTTTCAGGTCTGAAGTGAAGGCCGTATCAAAGTGAAGGCTTTTCAACTTCTTTCCGGCCTCAATGGCTTCTTCGCGTCCCCTGGCCGACAGGTCGATATCCACCCAGCCGGTAAAGCGGTTCTCCTTGTTCCAGAGGGACTGTCCGTGTCTTACAATTACCAATTTTGCCATAGTTCTATATTGTTTTTATTGAATGGTGGGATAAGGCACTTCCACTTTGGCCTTCCCCTGTGCCAGTTTATGTAAAAATGATTTTATGGATCGCTTCCGCTCGGGAATGATGCGATCGGTGATGAGAATGCCTTCGAGGTGATCATACTCGTGCTGCAGAATGCGGGCCGCCCGGCCGCTGTAGCTTTTTTCTTCCCATGAGAAATCAAGTGTTTGATAGCGAATGCGAATATGCTCTTGCCGCAAGAGGCTGAGCTGAAGACCCGGAATGCTGAGGCAGGCTTCGGGCATGCCCTGAAAAAGCCCGCTGAACTGAATGATCTCCGGGTTGACAAATACGTGACCGTCCGGGTCGTCATCACCCAAAGGGCCCGTGACGAAAAGGCGCAGGCTTTGATTGACCTGGGGTGCAGCCAGCCCGGCACCGCCTGCCGCATACATCGTTTCCAGCATGTCGTTGACCAGCTTTTCCGGCCGGCCCCCTCCCTCTTTGACTGTTTCAGCCTTTTGCTTTAGTATGGGATGGCCATATGTCACAATCGGCAGGATCATGGGAGATATTCATTTAGCGCTTCGCCCGGGAGTATCTCCATGGCTTCCTCTCCCCTTCTGAAAAGCCTTGCTTTCAAGGGGCCGCCCAGTTCCAGGCGTCCACCCGACAAAAGAAGCCAGCTTCCTTCGCGCAATCCGAGCACGGGCTGGGGGTTGAAATGATGAAATTCGCGGATGCGGGTTTCACGTGTCTCGCCCATGTGCTTCGAATCGGCCGGAGCATCGATGTAGTGCGGATTGATGTTGAGGGGGA
>JALSIH010000180.1 GCA_026981615.1 Chitinophagales bacterium | reverse complement strand
GGAGCGGGCGGCTACCGCATCCGGGTGAAAGAAAGCACCACGCTTTGGGCCCGCAAAAAGACATTCACGGCCCGGGGTGTGGTTTTTGCGGGGGGTGTAACGGGTACCGTGCGCCTCCAGCTCAAGCTGAAGAAAAAATCGCTGCCCCGCCTTTCGGAACGCGTGGGCTATGACATACGCAGCAACAACGAGACCCTGGTGAGTGTGAGCACCCTCGACCCCGGGAAGGATATGTCGCAGGGCCTGGCCATCGGCAGCATCCTCCACAGCGATGCCCATTCGCACCTCGAAGCCGTGCGCTACGGTCCCGGCTCCGATGCCTGGAAGTGGCTGCATCTTCCCTATGTGCCCGGCAAAAATTTTCTCTGGCGGCTGGCCGGTATTTTCAAAGCGTTTTTTTCGGCTCCGGGCGATTATTTCCGCATCTACTTCCGCCAGAGCTGGGCACGAAAAACCACGGTACTGCTTTTTATGCAAACCCTTGAGAGCACCCTGCGCCTTACGCGCAGCCGCAGCGGCCGCCTTGTCAGCCGGGCAAAGAAAGGCAGCGGGCCTACGGCCTTCATCCCCGAGTCGCAGGCCCTCACCCGCAAATTCAGTGAAATCGTAAACGGAAAAGCCACGGCCATGCTCTCCGAAAGCCTTTTCGGCATTCCCTCCACGGCCCACATTCTGGGCGGGGCCGTCATGGGTGCCGATGCCTCCCGGGGCGTGATCAACAAATACAATGAAGTCTTCGGCTATAAAAACATGCTCGTTTGTGACGGGTCCATGATCTCGGCCAATCCCGGGGTCAATCCCTCGCTGAGCATCACCGCCATTGCAGAGCGGGCCATGGACCGCATACCGGAGAAAAAGAATGCGGAGTCCTTGAGCAGAAGTGAATTATAATCACATTTTAATGTCCGGGAGCTTGTTCTTTACCTATGGCCTTTTATATCTTAGGGCAAAATTTACAGCTATGCCAAAAAGTGTCATCACCTGCGATATGGAGGGCATCATTGAAACCTACAATGACGGTGCCCGCGAAATTTTTAAATACGAACCCGAAGAAGTCATTCACAAAAAAAGAGTCTCGCTTTTCTCCCCCGGTGAAATTGTTTTGCAGAATGTGGAAGAATGGCTGAAAATAGCCAGCACCGAAGGGGAGTATGTGGGCAAGACGGTATTTGTGGACAAGCACGGAAAGCTGATATCGGCCAAAATCCGCATTACCCCCACCTTTGCCAATGGCAAGGAAGCCGGGCAGACGGGTTTTTGCGGAGTGACCGAACCCATTGAAGAGAAAGTGGAGGTGCCCATCAAGTTTTCAACGAAGATGATCAAAGCGCTGGTGATCACGCGTTTGCCGTTTATCACGGCATCGGCCCTGCCGGTGGTCATTGCCGGGGTGCTGGCCGCCCACGGCAGTGCCTACGGACTGGCGGGGGCTTTCTCGTGGCCGCTCTTCCTGCTCACCCTCCTCGGGGTCATCCTCCTGCACCTGGGCAGCAATGTGATGAACGACTATTACGACCACACCAGCGGTACCGATGAGGCCAACACAAGCTACTTTCAGAAATACAG
>JALSIH010000179.1 GCA_026981615.1 Chitinophagales bacterium | reverse complement strand
TAATGTCCATGCGCCCCATCACGCCACGGTACTCATGCACACCCCGGCCCGTTTTTCCCATAAAGCCCGTGGAATGGCATTCGTCACTCATCACCAGGGCATCGTATTTTTCTGCCAGGTCGCAAATTTTGTCAAGTTGCGCTATGGTACCGTCCATCGAGAAAACGCCATCCGTCACGATGATCCTGCTGCGTTGCTTTTGGGCTTCTTTGAGCTTTTCTTCCAGGTCGTGCATGTCATTGTGCTTGTAGCGGTAGCGAACGGATTTGGTAAGTCGTACACCATCAATAATGGAGGCATGGTTCAGCTCATCCGAAATGATGGCATCCTCCGGACCCAGGAGCGGCTCGAAAACGCCCCCGTTGGCGTCAAAAGCAGCGGCATAGAGGATGGTATCCTCCGTGCCCAGAAATTCGGCAATCTTTGCCTCCAGCTCTTTATGGATATCCTGTGCTCCGCAGATAAAGCGAACCGAACTCAGGCCGTATCCCCGCTTGTCGAGGGTTTCTTTGGCCGCCTCTATCAGGCGTGGGTCATTGGCCAGCCCCAGATAGTTGTTGGCACAAAAGTTTATTACCCGTTCTCCACTATCGAGACGAATCTCGGCTCCCTGTGCGGAGCTGATGATGCGCTCATTTTTGTAGAGTCCGCTTTCTTTGATTCCCTGCAATTCTTTTTGCAATCGTTCCTTTACTCCGGCATACATGGTTCATCTGTTTATTTCCCTGTGAAGTTAAAAAATTCGTTTTGCCTTCCGCCTGAATTTTCAGTGATTGTCTCTCAAAGTTTAAAAATGTAAATTCATTTCATGGAAGAAATGAGAAAAGAAGAAGAAGCCACGCTGGCTGCCGGCTGTTTTTGGTGCGTGGAGGCGGTTTTTCGGCAAATCAGGGGAGTCATACGCGTGGAGCCGGGCTATGCCGGAGGTCATGTCAAAAACCCCTCGTACCGTGAGGTTTGCAGCGGGCGCACAGGCCATGCCGAAGTGGTGCGCATTGTATTTGATCCTGAGAGGGTGAGCTACAAAGAGTTGCTGCAGGTATTTTGGCACAGCCACGACCCGACCACCCCCGACCGGCAGGGCGCTGACAGAGGTACGCAGTATCGGTCGGTCATCTTTTATCACAACGAATCGCAAAAAAAAGAAGCCCTGGATTCCCGAAAGGCTTGTGATGAAAGTGCTCTGTGGCCCGACCCGATTGTAACCTCCATTGAAGCTTTAAAAAATTATTATCCGGCCGAACCCGAACATCATAACTACTTTGCCCTTCATGCCCACGAGCCATATTGTACACTGGTCATCCGGCCCAAAATTGAAAAGGGGAAGCAGGATTTTCCTCATCTGATGAAAGTCCGGGACTGAATCAGGCCGGGCAGCTTTTGAGTGAGCTATGATTGGTGACTGGTGATTGGTGGTTGGTGCTTTGTCACCCTGAGCTTGTCGTTCCGATGCTCATTTCATTCGATCGGAATGTTCCAAAGGGTAAGACAAAGCAAATCAAAAATTCAAGCACGCTTTCATGATCCTGACAGCGCAAGTGCCCTGACCTTTCAAGAAGCTCGAAGC
>JALSIH010000178.1 GCA_026981615.1 Chitinophagales bacterium | reverse complement strand
CAAGCTATATGGCCCGCGTCTATCGCGAATCACTTCCCTATGGGGATGAAGAGAAAGAACTGCACATGGTCGAACTCGAAGAAGACGGAAGCTTTGACAAAGAACTGCTCTCGGCCCACGATACCAATATTGTCCTTGTACCCTCCAACAATGAGATATTCGTTACCAATATACTGCGGGGGCTCAACAACATCACCGAAGGCGAAGCCTTTAATCTGGGCTCAAACAGTAAAAAAGAAGATATCAGGTATCTCGTCCGTCCCGAAGATATTTTTCTTTTCGGCATGCCCTCCTGGATTGAAAAGTTTGCTTCCTCCCGTTTTGATTATCTCAATACCCTGAATTTTTATACAAGCCGGGAATTCTTCTACGACACGGCCTCTTCCGCCTATCAACACTTCCGGAGCGCTTTTATTGATACCTTTCATTACGCGCCTTCCTCCGTCTCAATGAAAGCCTATGACATCTGCTTCTATATGGGGCAGTTGCTATCCCGTTACGGGAGCCGAAGCATAGATTATTTTAACTTTTATCATCATGCCCCTATCAACGGGCAAATCGAAATTCGTCCGGTTTACCGCAAGGACCCGAAGCGCGGAAAAGAAATTTTACATCATCATGAGAATCGCTACGTGCATATATTGCGATTTGATGCGTATAAACTGGAACTTGCACCCGGCTTCCTTGCGAAGTAGTCTTACTTTATATAAATGATTCAAATGAAATACCTTTTTACACTGATATTCTGCGCTTTATCCATTCATACTTATGCGCAGGACGCAAAAAATGTCGAGCTTGTAAGTCACATTCAATTTAGCGAAAACCTGAACGATGTCTGGGGGTATACGGCTCCTGACGGCACGGAGTATGCCCTTGTGGGAAGTACGGAAGGCACGTATATTTTTGATTTGTCAAATCCTTCCAAACCCGTAGAGGCGGCCTATGTGGGCGGAGCAAGCAGCATCTGGCGCGACATCAAAGTGTGGGATCATTATGCCTACGTCACAAATGAAAGCTCGGGCGGCCTCTTGATCATCGACTTGGAACAACTCCCCGATACGGTCACCTACAAACGATGGACCGGCAGCGCTAGCGTAAGTTTTACAAGTGCCCACAATGTTTTTATTGACGAAAAGGGATATGCCTACATTATCGGGGCCAACTACAGCCGCGGAGGAGCCATCATTGCAGATGTGCATACAGACCCCTGGAATCCCCAGGTGCTCACCGTCTATGACGAAGGGTACATCCACGACCTTTTTGTCCGTGGCGACACCATGTGGGCAGCCGAGATTTACAACGGTTATTTCAGTGTGGTGGATGTGAGCGACAAAAGCCCCGATTTCATACCGGCCTCAAAAATCATGGCTACCCGATTGACCCCCAATACTTTCACCCACAATGTGTGGGTCAGTCCCGACAACCGCACCATCGTCACTACCGATGAGGTATCGGACGGAAAAGTGGCTGCCTATGATGTGAGCGACCTGAGCAACATCGAAGAGCTGGACCTCTACCGCTCCAATGCAGGTTCATCTTCCATACCTCACAATGCCTTTTTTGACGGGAATTATGTAGCCGTCTCATGGTATCGCGATGGCATTCGAATTCTCGATGCCGCAAAACCCGGCACCCTGGTCGAAGTAGGATTTTACGATACGACACCCCTCTCCGGGGGCGGATTCAACGGTGTATGGGGCATCTATCCTTATTTTGCGTCCGGGCTCTACCTTGCCTCCGACATTGAGGGCGGACTTTTTGTATTGCGTCCCACCCTTGTGCGGGCAGCCTATCTCGAAGGGATTGTTCGCGACAAATCGCAAAACCGCCTCGGCAATGTAAAAGTTGAACTGCTCGGCCCGCAAAATACAACGGAATACAGCGATGGATTTGGCAACTACAATACGGGTGTAGCCGATCCGGGCATCTATTCGGTAAAATTCAGCAAAGCCGGCTATGCCAGCCGCGTCATTAAAAGTGTGCAACTTACAAGCGGACAGACCACCACCCTGAATGTGGAACTCGAAGCCCTGCCGAGCTATAGCGTCAGCGGTACAGTCATTGAAATGGGGACAGGTACGCCCATTCCTTTTGCCCGGGTGCTTGCCAAAAATGAAGAAAGTGAATTTGAGGTACTGGCCGATGCCAGCGGAGCCTTCACCTTCAATAGTCTTTATCAGGACACCTTCACTTTTTATGCGGGTCATTGGGGCCATCGAGAAAATGACGGACTGGAAGTCTATATCGGCAGTGCCGGAGTGAGTCCGCAAATTGAGCTCGCCAGAGGCTATTATGACGATTTTCTCTTTGACCTCGGCTGGAGTGTGAGCGGAGATGCCGGCACAGGCATCTGGGTGAGAGACATCCCCGTTGGCACCGAGTTTAGCGGCTTTCAGTTTAATCCCGATCGCGATGACTTTGATGATTTGGGTGAAAAAGCCTACATCACGGGCAACGGAGGCGGCTCGGCCGGCTCGGATGATGTGGACAATGGCTACACCCTCCTCACTTCGCCATACATCCATGTGTCTTCGTACAACGAACCCATTCTTAAATTCAAAAAGTGGTATATGACCGGTGGAGGGGGCGGAAACGTCAACGACAGCCTGAAAGTCTTCCTGCACAACGGACAAGAAACGGTTCTTGTAGACCTCACATCGCCTGCCGATATCGCTCCGTTTTGGAATCCCGTCTCTCTCATTATCTCTGATTTTTGGGACATAAGCGACAGTTTTCAACTGCAGATTCAGGCAAGCGACTTTGCCCCCGGGCATCTTATCGAAGCAGGACTGGATGTTTTCGAAATAATAGAAGGATCGGGTGTGGCACCCGTGGCATACTTCCACATGGACAGCCTCCTGGGTTGTGCCCCTTATGAGTTCACACCCGTTGACAGTTCGAGCGGGCAAATTGACCAATGGATATGGATCGTAAGTGGCACGGCAAATGACACTTTCTACGGAAAATCGGCTCTTATCAGGCTGACAGAGGCAGGCAGCTATGATCTGAAACTGATCACCACGAATGTATTCGGACAAAGCGAATACAGTGAGCAGGGAATTATAGAAGTCTATGAATCACCGCTACTCAGCACTGCTTCGACTCCGGCCCATGCCGGGCAGAATGACGGAAAAGCCTTTGTGACAGCCAGTGGAGGCATGCCTCCCTACAGCTATCAGTGGAGCGACCCGGCCGGGCAAAACAGCGACACGGCCGTGCAACTGGCTCCCGGAAGCTACCGTGTAACGGTTGTTGACAGCCGCGGTTGCAGCAGCATAGATACGGTGGAAGTCGGCCTCTCAACAGGAATTGGCAATACGGGCCTGCGCATCGGCATTTATCCCAATCCCTTTAGCGATCGCATTCAAATAGAAGCCTCATCGGCCATCGAGCGGGCCGAACTCAGAGATGCCACGGGTCGCCTCCTGCTCAGCGAGTGGATATACGCCAGAAGCACCACATTGAAATTGGATGAAAAGCTGCCCCGGGGCATCTATCTGCTGCGTTTGTATCCGCAAAACGGTGATCTCATTGAGCGCAAGCTTGTAAAACAATAAAAAAACTGTGGATGCAGCGGCTCTTTGCCGGCTCCGCGATGCATATCCGAAACGGGAAAGACCCTATGCCTTTCCCGCCTTCCTTTCTCCCCTTATACACTCCGGATTAGGCAGATAATCGCTCCTGTTTTCAGGAGATTTACACTATATTTGCCCCTCGATTTTTATCAAACCAGAATATAGGGATTTCAAAACGAAGAAGCAATGCAAGGCAAAGGAATCATTAAGTTTTTCACGATCGTTCTGACCATCGTTTGTATCTACCAGTTGTCATTTACGCTCAAGTCATATCAGATAAAAAAGGAAGCCGAGCAATATGCCGACAACAAAGTGGCTCCGCTGGAAAACGAACTGGCTCATTTAAAGGAAACAAGGCCTCTGATCTATCTCGACACAGTCAACCTCCTCAAAAAACGATTCAAACAAAAGTTCCTGGATTCCATTGCCAATGAGGAAGTCTACAACCTGGGATTTGCACAATACACCTACAACGAAGTAAAGGAAAATGAAATCAGCCTCGGCCTCGACCTTCAGGGCGGGATGAGTGCCATCCTGCAGGTATCACTCAAAGACCTTCTGATCAATCTGGCAGGTCCGAACAAAGACAACCCGCAACTGAGGAAGGCCCTGGATGAAGCTGCTAAGATGGAGCGCAACAGCGAGGCCAACTTTGTAGAACTTTTTATCACGGCATGGGAGAAAGTAAACGGCAATGCCCGCATGGCCCCCATCTTTGCCACGCGCCAAAACCAGGGTGTCATCGAGCCGGACTTCAGCAACGAAAGAGTGGCCGAGATTCTGCGTGAACAAGCCCGTGACGCCATCGATCGCACCTACGACATCCTCTATGCCCGCATCGACCAGTTCGGTGTGGTTTCGCCCTACATCGCCAAACTCGAAAACTCCGACCGCATTATTGTAGAACTGCCCGGTGTCGACAATCCGGCCCGTGCACGCAGACTCTTGCAAGCCCCGGCCGATCTCTCCTTCTGGGAAACCTACAAAACGAAAGAAATTGTCAACAACCTCATCGATGCCGACCGCGTGGTGCGCGACATCATGGGGCTGGAAGATACCGGTACCGCAGAAGAGCCGCTTGCAATCGAAAACGAAGACAACAGCCGGATAGAGGAAGTGCCTGGCGACAGCAATCTGATTTCGCTCGAAAGCGACAGTGCCACGGCAGAAAGCGATTCCTTTGATTTTAATGACCTGGAAAGCGAAACCGCAACGGATACCACTGGTGAATTCGATTTCGAAGCAGCCAAAAAGCAAAATCCGCTGCTCATTCTGCTGAATTTCAGCGAATCGCTCTACGAAACACCGTTCATCGGATATGTGCGCACGCAGGATACGGCCGAAGTCAATCATTATCTCCGCATGGAGGAAGTAAAAACGGCCCTTCCGCCCGATTTGCTTCTGCTCTGGGATGCCAAGCCGGCCGAAAACGGATTCTGGAGACTCTATGCCATCAAGAAAAACCCCCTCGATGACGAGCCTCCGCTGGGTGGAGATGTCATTGTGGATGCCCGCCAGGATTTCGATGAAGTGGGGCGGCCTGACATTACCATGGTAATGAACTCCCGCGGAACGCAGATATGGGCCGACCTGACGGCCAGCAACATCGGACGGGAAGTGGCCATTGTACTGGACGGCAAAGTATATTCGGCTCCCACCGTACAGGGCGAAATACGGGGCGGCATCTCCCAGATATCCGGAAACTTCACCGTAACCGAAGCAAAAGACCTTGCAAACATTCTGAAAGCGGGTAAACTGCCGGCTCCTGCCCATATTCTGCAGGAATCGATTGTCGGGCCGACCCTCGGTAAGGAGTCGATCCGGGCCGGTGTCATCTCGATGGTCAGCGGTCTTTTGCTCGTACTCCTCTTTATGGTGTTTTATTACTCCAAAGGCGGACTGATTGCCGATGGAGCTCTGGTAGTGAATATCTTTTTCATCTTCGGAATCCTCGCCTCTCTCGGTGCCACTCTTACGCTGCCGGGTATTGCAGGTATCGTGCTCACCATCGGTATGGCGGTCGATGCCAACGTAATTATTTTTGAACGTATACGGGAGGAAATGCGGAAAGGAAAAGGCGATCGCCTCGCAGTCATCGATGGATACAAAAACTCCTATTCGGCCATCATTGACGGTAACGTGACGACCTTCATCACCGCTGCCATCCTTTTCTACTTCGGACTGGGGCCGGTACTCGGCTTTGCCACCACCCTGATGATCGGTATTCTTTCGTCCCTCTTTACGGGCGTCTTGCTTACGCGCATCGCCTACGACTGGATGCTGAAGAAGAACTGGAAGATTACATTAGGTACGAAGTGGACGATGAATGCCTTCAGCAATACGAAAATCAAATTCCTGGAAAAGAGAAAGCTTGCATATATTCTTTCGGGCACATTGATCCTCATCGGCCTGGTGTCTATTTTTACCCGTGGTTTTGAATTGGGTGTCGACTTCAAAGGTGGTCGCTCCTATCATATCCGTTTCGACCAGCCCGTTCAGGCCGAGGCTGTACGGGAATCTCTTGTACAGGCCTTTGAAGGAAGTGTGCCGGTCGTAAAGTCGGTGGGAAGCAGCAACGAGCTGAAAATCACTACAGCCTACATGATTGACAGCACGGGCACACAGGTAGACAGCATCGTGGAGGCCCGGCTTATGCAGGGATTGACACCTTTCTTCCGAAATACGAAAGACCTGAATTATGATACCTTCATTTCCAATTTCGTAATGGAATCGATGACGGTGAAACCGACCATTGCCGATGACATCAAGAATACTTCAATTCTGGCCACCATCATCGCCCTGATCGGTATCTTTCTATACATTCTTATTCGCTTCAGAAAGTGGCAATTCAGTACGGGCGCCATTGCCGCCCTGGCCCATGATGTATTGGTCGTTCTGGGCATATTTGCCCTCTTCCACGGGATACTGCCCTTTTCCATGGAGGTCAATGAATCCTTCATTGCGGCCATACTGACGGTGATCGGCTATTCCATCAACGATACGGTGATTGTCTTTGACAGGATACGTGAATTTTTGGGCCTGCATCCCAAAGCAAATTTCCGTGAAAACATCAACAATGCCCTCAATTCTACGCTTAGCCGTACGCTCATCACATCGGGAACCACCTTCCTCGTGCTCTTGGTGCTCTTTATTTTCGGGGGTGAAGCCATCCGTGGATTCTCCTTCGCCATTTTGCTGGGTGTGATTGTGGGTACCTACTCCTCTCTCTTCATCGCCAGTCCGGTGATGTATGACCTGAGTGGCGGATCGGTCGAAAAGCTTAAGAAATAGAGATTAAGAAAACCCTGAACGGAAAAGGCTGCTTCAGCAATGAGGCGGCCTTTTTTATTTTTTTCTTCTGTAAGATTAAGGCAGAATATCAGCGTGCCGCAGCTCTCCTAAGGCGGTCGTTGATGGCACGGCCGAGGCCTTCCTCGGGCAGGAGTTCGGCCAGTATGTATTCCACGGGAAGAGCATCGAGCCTGCGCAGGCCCATAAAAAGGCGATGGGCGGCTTCGTGCAGGTCGCCCCGGGCCGAGAGGGTAAATACCTCCAGCGCAGCGGCTGTTTCGAATCCCGAACGAAAAGAAAGAATGGCAAATGGGGCTTCCAACTGCGCTGCCAGGGCGGCCGGATCACCGAGGAGCACTTTTTTTGAGGGGCTGTAGTGTTTTTCAAGCATTCCCGGTGCCAGAGGATCCGAGCTTGAAGATGCCACATAATCGAGGGATCCTATGAGCGACTCGATGCGTTCACTTTCAAGGCCTCCGTAGCGATAGAGGGTCGGGCGCCCCCCGGGAAAGCCAATGATGGTTGATTCCAGCCCCACCCGTGTCGTGCCGCCATCCAGAATGGCGTCAATGCGGCCGCCCAGCTGTTGGGCTACGTGGGCCGCTGAAGTAGGACTTACATATCCGAAAGGATTGGCACTGGGAGCCGCCAGGGGAAAGTCAATCTTCCCAAGCAGCTCCAATGTCAGCGGATGATCCGGCATCCGGATCGCAACCGTATCGAGTCCGGCTGTCACCAAATCCGGAACTATCTCCTTTTTTGGCAAAACCAGCGTCAGGGGCCCCGGCCAGAATTCTTCGGCCAGCATCCGGGCTTCGGGATAGACGTTTCGGACGAGTTGCTTCAGTGCAGCCACATCAGCTATGTGAAGAATGAGCGGATCGTAAGTCGGACGGCCTTTGGCCTTAAAAATGCGTGCTACGGCTGCTTCGTCAAAAGCATTGGCAGCCAGGCCGTAGACTGTCTCGGTAGGAATGGCCAGCAGCCCGCCTCTTTTCAGTACGGAAGCGCCTTCTTCCGCGGTCCGGATCATCTGCGCAGCCACCGTACAATTATTTTTCGGGATTGCCCTTGCGGTAGTCCGCGAGGAATTTCTCCAATCCGATATCGGTCAGCGGATGCTTAAAGAGACCTTCGATGGTCTTCATCGGACAGGTGACCACATCGGCACCGGCTTCGGCACACTGCACAATGTGCAGCGAACTGCGAATGGAAGCGGCCAGTACCTGGGTATCAAAACCCTGGATATCGTAAATGCGAACAATCCGGTCGATCAGCTCCATGCCGTCCCAGTTGGTATCATCGAGGCGGCCGATGAATGGCGAAAGCAGGTAGGCGCCCGCTTTGGCGGCAAGGATGGCCTGCCCGGCCGAGAAAACCAGGGTACAATTGACCGGAATGCCTTTATCGCTCAGATTGCTGATGGCCTTGATTCCGTCTCTGGTCATCGGTATTTTGACGACAATGTTCGGATGAATCTCCGCCAGTTCCTCGCCTTCTCTTATCATGCCGGCATAGTCGGTAGCAATCACTTCGGCACTTACATCCCCGTCACCGACTGCCTCGCAAATGGCTTTGTAGTGATCCATGATTGCCTTTTTTCCCGTGATGCCTTCTTTGGCCATCAGGCTGGGGTTTGTTGTTACTCCGTCCAAAATGCCCAGATCGTAGGCATCCTTGATTTCGCTGAGATTGGCTGTGTCAATGAAAATGCGCATGCTATGTTTTTTTATTGTGGTCGTTGACTCCTTCCGGATTCAATTCGAATTCAGGTTCAAAAATAAAAGTTGCGGAGCATATCATCCTCCGCAGAAAGAAAAAAGGGCAAGAACCCACATCACACCGCTACGACCACCTACCCTTGCTACCTTCCGGTCCTGGGGGATTCAGCAGGAGCTGGTTGCGTGAGCCTTGCCCGGCTGCAAAATTAAGCATTGCTGCCTTCTAAATAAAAATTAAGAATGAAAGTTTCCCCGTGACCGGAAATTAATGCGGTGCTTCCTCTTCTCCGGAGGATTCGGGGGCCGTTACTTTCAGCACTTCCCCTTCAAAGCAAAGCGTTTTGCCCGCCATCGCATGGTTGAAATCCATGGTCACATTCTCATCCCCGGCTTCCAGCACTTTGCCGATGTGTTGCCTGCCCTCCCGGTCGCTGAGCGCGAGGAAGTTGCCCTTTTTCAGCAACTTCTCTTTCTGTTCACCTGTGCGGTCAAACAGCTCCATGGGCACGCGGATGACCTGCTCCGGCCGGTAAGAACCATAGGCTTCGGCCGGGGTCAGGCAAAATCGAAATTGAGCCCCGGCTTTCAGGCCTTGGAGAGCGGCCTCAAAGGCAGGGAGCATCCGACCCCTGCCAAATACGAATTCGAGCGGCTCACCGGAAGCAGTCTCCTGTATCAGAGGGCCTTCCGTACTTCCTTCGTGCAGGCGATACCTTATTTTTACCCGTGCCCCTTCTCTTATCTTCTCCATTTTCATCCATGCTTTTTATAAAACGGCCGAAAGCGGTGAACCCCGTCCGCTGAAAATGCAAACCTAATGCTTTGCAGCAGAAACGCGAATGACGGAAGCCTGCTTTTTATCTCCCTGACTTCTCAACTCCTCCACTTTATTAAACTCCTGGTCACCAATCACCGCCACATTCCTGCTGGTCTCTTTCTTCGCCTTCTTCATCGACCAAAGTCCTCTATATTCTTAATTTTGCCTGCCTCCGGAAAATTATTTTTTCTTTCCGCTGTTATCTATGCAACTATGAAAAAGATTTTCTTTCCGCTATTGTCATTGCTTCTGCTCACATCCTGCAGCAAGGACCCCAGTGCCTGTTTTACGGCACCCGATGAGGCCGAGATCAACGAGCCCATTGAGTTTATCAACTGCTCGGTCGATGCCACGGGCTATTATTGGTGGTTTGATGACAATGACACCTCCAACGAAGTGAACCCCGTAAAAAGTTTTTCCACTGCAGGCACACACCTTGTCTATCTCACGGCCTATGGCCGCAACAGTGTAATTCAGTCCAAGTACAACCGCACCATACGCATTGTCAGGCGCTATATCGACAGCATTCGCATTCGAAGCCTGGCCTTTCAAAACTGGGATGCGGACGGTACGGGCCCCGACCTCCAGCTGATCTACGGGTCGGATGCCAGCAAGAGCAATCTCAGCAGCCGTGAGTTTCCCGATATTCTCCCTCCCGACCTACCCGTCAGCATCAAACCCTTTAAGCAGGTGGAACTCACCGACACCACCTGGCATTTTACCCTGATCGACCGGGACGGAGCACTGGCCGACACCATCGTCACCTGGCGATTCAACCCGGTGGAATATGGCCGCAGCGAACCCTTTGTCATCGAAAAGAACGGACATACGATGGAGCTGAGTTTTTACTTCGAATAAGAAAAACCGGTTTTAAGAAAAGAACGGAGTTTGGCCAGATTCCTGCGGTCCCGGTCGTCTGCTTTCGGGGTTTCAATTACTTTGGGGATATCGCTAAAAGCATTCATCAGAAAGGCAAAGGCCTGCTCCCCTATTTTGCCATGACCGATGTGTTCATGCCGGTCGAGATGGCTGCCCAACCCGCCCCTGGAATCGTTTAAATGCAGGCAATGAAGCCGGTCGAGACCGATGATGCGATCCCATTCTGCAAGGACCTCTTCCAGGGCACTGCGGCTTCGAATATCATATCCGGCCGCAAAGGCATGGCAGGTATCAAAACAAAATGCGATGCGATCCGATGCCACACGCCCGGCAATTTCGGCAAGTTCTTCGAAGCGGCTGCCGATCAGAGCGCCTTGGCCGGCCGTATTTTCGAGCAGGATTTTTACAGACGAAGCGGGCAGCGCCTGCAGGGCAAGTTGCAGCTGATCTGCCACACTGCGGATGGCTTCAGGCAGAGCGCTTCCGCGGGCCGAACCCGGGTGCAGGACACAAAAGTCGAGTCCAAGGGCCGTACAACGCTCCAGTTCTCCGATAAGGGCCAGTCGCGACTTTTCGAGAAGCAAAGGATCGGGCGTGGCCAAATTGATAAGATAAGAACAGTGCGAAAAGATCGAAAGCATTCCGCTTGCTTTCCTGCGTTGCCGAAAGGCGTCCGCCTCTTCGGGGGCAATGACCCGCTCCTTCCATTGCCTTTGGTTTTTTGTAAAAATCTGAAAGCTGTCAATTCCCGGTTTCCCGGCTTCATCAAAAGCATTCGTCAGCCCACCGCTCACCGAACAGTGAACGCCCGCCAGCAGGTGTT
>JALSIH010000177.1 GCA_026981615.1 Chitinophagales bacterium | reverse complement strand
CTCGGCCAGGGGCCAGTATATCAAAGTAAAATACATCACACAGGTCAATGCCTCGACACCGACCTTTGTCTTTTTCACCAACTTCCCCCAGCTCGTCAAACAACCTTACAAAAACTTTCTGGAAAACCGAATCCGGGAATTGTTTGATTTCACCGGGGTGATTATCAATATCGTATTTAAGAAAAAATAGGCCCGGTAAGCGCCCGGTCCCCTCACGATTTTGCTTGCGGTGTGCGAAGGGCCGCTTCAATGAAGGGGTCTCCGCGATAATAAACCGGAAAGAATCCGTCATAATAAAAGAGCTGCTTTCCAAAATAGGCTTTCAGATATTTCTTTATTTCCGGCTTGACCCTCTCCAGATTTCCGGCTGTGAGTATGCTCCCCTCCCCGGGTCCGGCCGCCAGGGTATCGAGGCCGCTGTAACTCAAAAAATCGAGGTAAAGCTCTTCCGGCACCTCGTAGCTTCGGACAAAGTCATCGGCATTTTCATAGGATTCGAAATCGCTGCGATGATTGGAGAAATAGTGATACGAAAAGCGGGAGATAAGTCCCCGGTTCAGCAAAAGATTGAGAATCTGACGCTGCAGGCTGGTATCAAAGGGAACGTAGACATCCGGTTTGATGCCGTAGGAGGCCGTGTCGTGGGTGGCATATTCGCCCGAATGCTCATACTCATCGATGACACGGTCGTAGTGTTCGTTGCGGTATTCCTCGGTGCCATTGCGATAAGAGCGCTGAATGCTTCGGCCCTTCGGGGTATAATATTTGGCCACGGTCAATCGCATAGCGCCTCCGTTTTGCAGGCTGTATTCTTCCTGCACCAGGGCTTTCCCGAAGGATCTTCGCCCGATGATGGTCGCACGGCCCCAGTCCTGCAAGGCACCGGCAAGAATCTCGGATGCACTGGCCGAATTCTCATTCAGGAGCAAAACCAGCGGCCCTTCTTCCCAAACGCCCGGGCTTCCGGCCCTGTAGTTTCTTCGATCCATGGCCCTGCCCTCCGTGTAGACCAGCAATTTCTCTCCGGAGAGAAACTCATCGGCCATGCGGGTGGCCTGGTCGAGATACCCGCCTCCGTTGTCGCGCAGGTCGAGAATGAGCTTTTTCATTCCCCGTGCTTTTAATTTTTTGGCCGCTTTTACAAATTCTTCATGCGTATTTGCGGCAAAACGGCTGATCTTGATATAGCCCACACTGTCGTTTACCATGTAGGCAGCATCCACACTGGCAATATTGACAGACCCTCGCGTGATCGTGAAATGAAGCAGGCTGTCAACTCCGCTTCGCTTAATACTCACGCGAACACGTGTATCGGCCGGACCTTTCAGTTTTTTAATCACATCCTGATTTGTGATACCGACACCTGCCACAAGACTGTCATTGATCTCTATGATTTTGTCGCCCGACTGTATCCCCAGACCTTTGGAGGGCCCTCCCTCAATGGTAGAAACGATGGTAATGGTATCGTCCACAATAAAAAACTCCACACCAATGCCTTCGAAATGACCGCGAAGGGGTTCGCTCATTGCGGCCAGCTCGTCCGGTGAAATATACATGGAGTGCGGATCGAGATTGGAGAAAATCTCGTTGATTGCCTTATTGTACAATTCTTCGGTATTGACCGTGTCGACATATCGATTTTGTATATAATTCAAAATTTCACCCACTTTATCATCCTCCGTTCGGGTAAATACGGATACTTTTTCGGGTGCATGGCTGCTCATCAGATAGCCGATGCCTATACCAAGCGTGAGAAAAAGAGCCAGCAGGAATGGAATATACAGGGCAATCTTCCGCTTATCCAGCGATCGTTTATTATCAGACATTGAAGTTTTTTATCGGTTTATGCAAAAAAACGCTTAATGCATGTAAAAATTCAAAAGGCGGGCTTAAAAAATGCTATTATCACAAAATGAAGAGAAGTATTTCTCAATTTTGACCCATAAGCAAGTAAAGCATGCAAAGAATAACCGAATCGGCTTCGCCCTACCGGCATCTTGAAGCGCAAAGCAGCGAGCAATTGCTCTACTGGATCAATGACGAAGATCGCAAAGTCCCGGAACTTATCCGTCCGCTCATATCGCGCATTGCCGGCCTTGTCGATAAAATCACGGATCGCATATGGGCCGGGGGCCGCTTGTTTTATATCGGGGCGGGCACCAGCGGGCGACTGGGGATCGTAGATGCCTCGGAATGCCCCCCTACCTTTGGCGTGCCGCATGGCCTGGTCATCGGCCTGATTGCCGGAGGTGACGGAGCCATCCGGAAAGCCGTAGAATTTGCAGAAGACGATCCGGAGCAGGGCTGGAAAGACCTTCAGGCACACGGGATTAACTTGCATGACAGCATTATCGGTATTGCGGCTTCGGGAACCACGCCTTATGTCGTGGGAGCACTCGAACACGCCCGGAAGGAAGGCATACTGACGGCCTGTATTACCAATAATCCGGGCACGCCCCTTGCCGCAGCCTCGGATATCCCCATCGAAATCATTACCGGACCCGAGTTTATCACCGGGAGCACCCGGATGAAAGCCGGCACCTCTCAAAAATTAATCCTGAATATGATATCGACAGCCCTTATGATTCGGCTTGGACGTGTGGAAGACAATAAAATGGTGGATATGCAACTTAGTAATATGAAATTGCTTGAACGCGGTGTTCGCATGGTGGCCGAAGCATTGAAAATCGATAAAGAAAAAGCGAAGGGATTGCTGAACAGCCACGGGAGTGTCCGCCAGGCCATTGCTGCCGGAAAGAAAGAAGAAAAGAGCAGGGAATGAAAAAGGCAGGAAACACCCGATCTTTAATAAATCCTTGCGGCAAAAACCGTATTTTAAAAAGCATACAGAATGCATGAGATAGAACCTCACTACAATTGGCGCGATCATTACATTGCCGAAGATGACAAATTCTCGCCCTTCTACGGGAGGGAATACAGTGAGTTTGAGTTCAGCAATAGCATTTACAACTATTATATTCACCCGCAGTGGGACGAATTCGGGTCACCTACGCTTTTCCTCAAGATTCTCTTTGCCGACTACGATGGCGGCTCCTGCATTATCGAGCTGATGGGCGAATGGAACGATGCCATCCACAATGACATCATGTTTCTTAAGCGCAATGTGATAGAGCGCATACAACTTAACGGCATTACAAAGTTTTTGCTGATCGGTGAAAACATCCTCAATTTTCACGGGGAAGACAGCGACTATTACCAGGAATGGTATGAAGAGATTGCCGATGAAGGCGGTTGGATCGTTGCTATCAATTTCCGGAGCCACGTAGAGGATGAGTTTAAAAAGCACGGTCTCCATTACTATTTTCTGATGGGAGAACGTTTCAGCAACATTCCCTGGCGAACCCTGAAACCATTACATTTGCTTACGTTAATTGATCAAAAAGTAATAAAAGCGTTGCCATGAAAGTCTTTTACCCATTTCTTTTTTTTCTTTTTCTCTTGTCTTCCTGTGGTCTTTGCCCGAAAAAGACAAATACTGCAGCCCAGGAAAAATGGCTGTCGAAAAGCATAGATGAAGCAAAAAAAGACGGATACTTTTCTGTGGACATGTACCTTTATGAGGGGGATACCGTCTATCTTTTTGAACCTCCCTGTTGTGATCGATTCTCAGAGTTGTATGATCGCAATGGCAAGCTCATCTGCCATCCCGCAGGGGGAATCACCGGAAAAGGGGATGGAAAATGTCCTGATTTTGTAAAAAAAGCTGAAAAAATAAAGTCCTTGTATCGCATTGATAATGAGAAGCGTTAATCCCGTATTCAAGTCAAGACTCGGAAGTTTTTTTCAACAATGTGGATTGTACTATTTACAATAAGTTCGGATTATACTAAATTAGACTTGTAAAAACGGCATAAATTTTCTGATTTGACATATTTAAAACAATAACAATCAACAACTAACGCTGCAAGAAGATGACAATTCTCAAAGCTGAAAATATAAAAACAAGTGAAGTCAAATACATGAACGGGCTTAATGGATGCCGGATTCTTTATGTAGAAGACAATGAAGTCAACCAATATCTCGCACAACAAATTTTAAAACCCTGGAATGTCCACATTGAGTTTGCCGAAAACGGAAAGGAAGCCGTCTCACGGTTGAAGGAAAAGGACTTTGATATCGTACTCATGGACATACAGATGCCCATCATGGGCGGCATCGAAGCCACCAAGATTATCCGCAATGATAATGCTTTAAAGTCGGATATTCCCATTATAGGGTTTACGGCAGACATTATGACGGGAACCAGGATTGCGGCCATGAAAGCCGGCATGAACGAAATTGTCATGAAGCCCTTCGACCGTGACGAACTTTATAAAATCATTACAATATTGCTCGAAAAGCAAGTCACCGGCCAATAGCATATACCAGACCCGCAAAAACGCCACCCCGGTTGTAGCGACCTTCATGGGCATACGTTAGTTTATCCTGTGGGGCGGTAAGCGGATTCAATGCTTCGTTGACCGGATAGAAATCCCTGAAAAAGCCGTCCAGGGTATAGGAGGGTTTGATGTAAAAATAGAGGTGCTCACTCAGCCCAAGGTATAGCTGAATATAGGGAGAAGCGCCCAGTGCCAGGTGCTCGCTGACTTGATTAAATACGCGATTTCCATCGTCCACAAAATATCCTGTCTTCAGAAGGGAAAGTTCAACCCCCATGCCGAAAGCAAAAGTATTTCCCACTCCCGGCATCTTACCGAAAGACAGAGCATACTGGCTCGACAGCATGCGAAGGGTTTTTGTCTTTTTTTCACCGTTCTCTGTCCATGAGCCACTGCGCTCGGCTCTGAAATTGCTATAAGTAAAGAGGACAGCGAGGGATGCTCCTCCCAGACCGGCAGTAATTTCCGGGCCGTTCAAAGAACTGATCACAGGCATGGCCGCGCTCAGGTCACTGCGTGTTTCGTTAAAACGCTTAATCGCATAGTTTAGCTGCTCGAGAGGGGCATATTGATAGTTGTATCCGGCACCGGCAATGAAGTTCAGCTGTGCCCGGGCATTCATTCCTGCGGCCAGAAGAAGCAAGGCCATCAAAAAAAAATTACGCAAGCAGTTCTTCACGATATCACATGGTTTTATTTAAGCTTTCTTAAACTGTAAATACGCTCAATCATTTCCACCACTTTCATTCCTTCCAGGGCGTTGGTGGTGGCAGCCGACTTTTCCCGAAGCGTATCTACCACATTCTGAATCACATAGTGATGATTGGCTGCGCTGCCTTTATAGTCGCCATAGTCGTTGGGAGGGTTGGAGGCTTCCAGTTCGGGCATTTCGTAGTCCTCCAGATGACAATACTCTACCTTATCCATATATTGCCCGCCCACTTTCACGGTACCCTTTTCACCAATGATGGTGATGCTGCTTTCAAAGTTTTTGTCGTTTACGGCCGTAGAGTAGTTGATGGAGCCGATGCCGCCATTCACAAAGTCGAAGTGGATAAAGCCGGAATCTTCAAATTCGCTATTGTGCTTGTGTTTAAAATTATCGAAATGAGCCTGAATATTTTCAATGTCTCCAAAGAGCCAATACATGATATCTATAAAATGGCTGAACTGGGTAAACAGCGGCCCTCCGTCAAGGTCGAGCTTTCCTTTCCAGTCGCTTTTTCCGTAATAGCGGTCATCTCTGTTCCAGTAGCAGTTGATCTGTACCATATAAATCTCACCGAAGCGATTTTCATCCACGAGGCTTTTGAGCCAGCGGGAAGGCGGGCTGTAGCGATTTTGCATCACCACAAAAATATGTTTTGACACATGCAGGGATTCGAATATCAGAGATTCGCACTCCTGCTTGCTCAATCCCATCGGCTTCTCTACGACCACATGCTTTCTTGACTTGAGAGCCTTGCGAGCCAGACCGGCATGCACTCCGTTCGGGGTGCAAATATTCACTACATCCAGCTCTTCTTCGGCTTCGAGCAATTCTTCCACCGACTTATAAAACGGAACGCCCGGTGAACGCGACTCCAGCTCCGCCTTGCGCGCTTCGTTAATATCGGCTACGGCTTTCAGCTCACATTCGGGATGTGCCTCAATCATAGCGCTGTGCCGCTTGCCGATGTGCCCGAATCCGACTACGGCAAATCTGATTTTATTTTCTTTGCTACTCATGGTCATTTCTTAATCAATTCCGTCTAAAATCCCTTGCCCGGACAGAGCAATAAATGACGGGTTTAATAAATTCTCTTTGTTATAATTCAATTCCGTTCCCTTTTCCAGGTTCAGCACACGGCCCCCCGCTGCACGCAGCAGGGCATGCCCTGCTGCCGTATCCCACTCCATGGTCGGCCCCAGGCGGGGATATGCATGCACCGTTCCTTCGGCCAAAAGGCAGAACTTCAGGGAACTGCCGGCAGCAATAAGTTCTACTTCCCTGTAACGTAGCTTTTCTTTCTCAACAAAGGCCGCCATATCCGGTGACCGGTGCGAACGACTGCCGGCCAGCTTTAGTACGCCCCCCTTTTCCGGTACTTTTACACGGATCGCTTCTTCCTTTTCATTCCGGATACGAAATGCTCCTTTACCGGCTATCCCGTAATAAAGCCATTCCTTTGCCGGAAGATAAACGATTCCGAATACGGGACGCCCTTCCTCCACCAGGGCAATGTTGACCGTAAACTCTCCATTCTTCTTGATAAACTCCTTGGTACCGTCCAGGGGGTCTACCAGCCAAACCCGTTTCCAGTCCTTTCGAATCGAATAATCCAGGTTCTTATGCTCCTCCGAGATAACGGGAATATCGGGGAAATGCGTATGAAGTGCTTCCACAATGACATGATGGGAGGCCATGTCTGCAGCCGTCAGTGGCGAAAGGTCTTCCTTTTCGCTTACCTCAATCGGCCCCGAATAGATCTCCATTATCTTGTCTCCGGCTTCTGTGGCAGCAGTGATAAGCCGGTCAATATCATTTTCGGACAGATTCATACGATCTTTCAATTAATGCCACGAAATTCGATAATAAAAAGTTAAATACAGAATGCCATTGCTTTTTAGTGACTTTAATCATTGAAAGAAAAAAACGCAATGGTGAAATTGTGGAAAGATTAAGTTGGGGCTTGATTCTTCTCTCATCAAAAGGGTGGGAATCAATGAAAAAACGGGAACTATGACAAAATTAAAGAAATGGTTGATAGCCGTAGACTTCACGGCCCATGATGAAAGGATCCTGCAATATTCGGAGGCCCTCGCACAGGCATTGATGCCGGATGAGATTCTCCTGCTCCATATTCTTCCGGAAAACACCCTGCCTGAGAATCTCTTTCAGTCGGATGAGGATCGCGAAGCCTACCTGCAGGAAAGAGAAAGAAGCATCCTGCAGGGGCTGGAAGATTTCAAATCCAAATACTTCGGTCATCGCAGGGATATCGTGGTCAACACAATTATTCTACACGGCAGCCCCCTGCCCGAGTTGCTGCGCTTCACTAAGGAGTATAAGCCCGAGCTGCTGGTAGTGGGCAAAAAAGTACGGAGCAACGGCAGCGGCATCGTAGCCCAAAAGCTGGCCCGCAGGACCCGTTGCGCGATTCTTTTTGTAACGGAATCGGCCCGTTATCCGGCCAAGAAAGTATTGATTCCCACGGACTATTCCGAAAATGCCAGCCGGGCTCTCCGCTTAGCCATTCAGTTGCGTCCCCTGCTCAACGACCCCGAGATACATTGTCTCTATGTATATGATGTGCCTCTGCTTCTTCCCTATAAAATCGAAATGCTGCCCGAGCAGATGGAAGAGCTTTACCGGAAGAACGCAGAAGAAGGCATGGACAAGTACCTCGAGGAACTGGGAGCCGGGCGCCTGCCCATTGTCAAAGTGCTGCTCAAAAATATACGAAACAACCCTGCGCGCCAGATCATAGACTATGCGCAGGAAAAAACCATCAACCTCATCATTATGGGCGCAAAGGGACACTCAAGTCTCGAGTCGCTCATATTGGGAAGCACGACCGAAAAAATGCTGCAATATGATCATGAAATACCCATTCTCATTGTGCGATAATTATAAAAACCCATGAAAGACATAAAAAACATACTGGTCGGACTGGACTTGTCGATGCTGGATCAGACCATTTTGAAATGCAGCGCCCTGCTGAAGCGCTACTATCCGAAAATGAATATTTCCTTCACCCACATCATCCCCGACACCGTTTTGCCCGAGATGGATATCCCCGAGATCAAGGCCATTTCGCGCCAGCAACTCGAAGTAATCAAAGAGGAGCTAAAAGAAGAGATTGAAAGCTATTTCGGGGAAGATGGGAACTACAAGTTATCCATCAAAACGGGAAATCCTTTCCTGCAGATCATTGACCTCGCCATCCATCAGAATACCGACCTTTTGCTGATGGGCAAAAAACATGATCTGAGAGGCAGCGGGATATTGCCTCAGGAATTGATTCGATTTTCACCGACTCATCTGCTTTTTGTACCCGAAAAAAGCCACTGCGAGATGTCCGAAATCATCGTTTGCAATGACTTTTCGGAGTACTCGGCCATGGCCATGGAAAGTGCGCTGGCGCTGGCCCGGAAAGACCCGGAAGAGATTACGATTACCAGCCTGCATGTGAGCCACACCCACGATGACGAATATGCCACACAGGAGGTAATAGAGAAATACAATAAATTTATAGAGCGCTTTGATCTGGAAAACATTCATGTAAATCCGAAGTTTCTGACTACGAAGAATCCCAATATTGCCCCGGTCATTACCCGTTTTGTGCATCAGCGCAAAGCCAACATGGTCATTACCGGATCACGCGGGCTCTCGGCCCATGAAGGGCAGATCCTGGGCAGCCTGACCGAACGTCTCGTGAGGGGATCGCTGAGGGCGCTTCTTCTGGTCATTAAAAAGCCTTTAACCGATCCCGGATTGAAAGATGAAATGCTGAGAGAACTCTATGACCTTAAGTAATGCCGAATGAAAAAGATACTGGTACCATGTGATTTTTCAGAAGTTTCCTACAACGCTTCCGTCTATGCCCTGCATATGGCGGCTGCCCTGAAAAAGGAAGTGATTTTTTTACATGTTTTTCACATTCCGGTCATTGACCCCAACATGCCCCCCGAAATGGTGGACGACATGATTGAAGAGGCACAAAAGAGCGCCCGCAAAGAACTGGAACAATTTAAGGAGCGGCTGCAGGAGCGCATTGCCACTCTTGCCGTAGTGGTTCGCTTCGAGCTGAATATCGGCTTTGTGGTGGAAGAGATCATTCAAAGGGCCGGGGAACTGGATTTGTTCATGATAATCATGGGAACGCATGGTGCCAGCGGGCTGAAACGCATTCTGGGCAGCAATACGGCCCTGGTAAGTGAAAAATGCAAATCTCCGGTTTTGGCCGTTCCCGAAGAAGCACAGTACACCGGAATCTCACACATTGTATATGCCACCGACCTGAAAAGCGAAGACTATCAATACATCGACCAATTGCTTTACATCTCAAGCCGTTTTTCGGCCCGGATCACACTTCTGCATGTTTCAAAACCCGGAGAAGAACCCGACAAAGTTAGAATCGAAGACCTTAAAAGTTATTTCTGGCGCGAACTTGCCATGGAGAACATTCACTTTGAAATTGTGACAAACGATCGCGTGGAGGAAGGAATCGAAGGCTATCTTGATGCCCACGAAGCAGACATTCTGGCCATGCTGAAGCAGCGAAGAAACATCATCGAACGCATCTTCAATCCGAGCCTCACAAAGCGCATGACCTTTCATCCCAAGATCCCGATCCTCACCTTCCACGGCTGAGCAGGAAAGTTTCGTTTGTATTATAGACGCATAGATCATCATTAATGCTTAATTTAGCATGAGATTATTCGCCTGCTAATACTTATGCGCCATGAAGCTTGAAATGCCTGATTGCCATCATTGCAAAAGTCGAAACCACTCTCTTTTTCACTTTTGCCATACCAACGAGCTTGATGAACTCAACTACAGCAAAACCTGTGCACATTATAAACGCGGGCAGATACTTTTCCAGGAAGGCAGCAAACCCATCGGCCTCTATTGCATCAACTCGGGCAAAATCAAAATCTACAAGTACGCTTCGGACGGGAAAGAACAGATCATTCGAATTGCAAAACCGGGTGATTTTATCGGCTATTGTTCCCTGATTTCCTCTATCCGCTATCCCGTGTCTGCAGCCGCATTGGAAGAAAGTTCGGTTTGCATGATCCCGAAAGCCACCATCACCGAGATGTTTCGCCACAACGAACAATTCTCTGAAGGCCTCATTGGTCTGCTCTGCAGCACCATCACCGATTCGTATGAACGCATGGCCGACCTCTCGTATAAACCGGTGAAAGGCCGCCTTGCCGAGGCCCTTCTGCTGCTGAAAGAAACCTATACTTCTAAGGAAAACCCGGAAGGCATCATAAACATCACTCGCGAAGACCTGGCGAGCCTCGTAGGTACCGTGAAGGAGACGGCCATCCGGGTTTTGAAAGAATTTAAGGAAGACGGTTTTCTGGTGACGAACAAGTCAAACATTATCATCAAAGACCCCAAAGGCCTGGCCCGAATCAGCCACCTCTACGATTAGCGGATTTCCTCAAAGCATTTCCCGAGGCTTGTCCGCCAGTGCGGAATTTCGATCTCAAACGTTTCTTTCACCTTGCTTTTATCCAGCACGCTGTATGCCGGGCGTTTGGCAGCTGTGGGATATGCTTCGCTGCGAATAGGCTCAATGCGACATGGCAAGCCGGCCAGTTTCATGATTTCCACGGCAAAGTCGTACCAACTGCAAACCCCTTCGTTGCTGTAATGATAGAGCCCGTAGTTTTCACCTCCACTTTTCCTCAGCAATATTTCCAGAACGGCCGATGCCAGATCATCGCAGTGGGTGGGTGTGCCCGCCTGATCGAAGACCACCCCGAGGCTTTCGCGCCCGGCCCCGAGGCGCAGCATGGAGTTCAAAAAATTATGCCCCCGGGACGAATAAAGCCAGGAAGTGCGAAACAGCAGCGCGCGGCTGTGATATCGGAGAATGTATGATTCCCCCAGCAGTTTGCTTTGCCCGTAGACCCCCAGCGGACGGGTAGGATCTGTCTCAAGATAAGGCCTGCATTTCTTTCCGTCAAAAACAAAGTCCGTGCTGAAATGCACCAAAGTGATGGCTCTTTTCTCCG
>JALSIH010000176.1 GCA_026981615.1 Chitinophagales bacterium | reverse complement strand
CCCCGATTTGAGGATATGGCCCTGATAGAGCAGATAGGAGCGATCGGTAATGCTCAGAGTCTCCTGCACATTGTGATCGGTAATCAGTATTCCGATGTTCTTTTTCTTCAGACGTGCGATGATCTCCTGGATGTCTTCCACGGCAATGGGATCGATGCCGGCAAAGGGTTCGTCCAGCAGTATGAACTTGGGGTCGGTGGCCAGTGCCCGTGCTATTTCGGTACGCCTGCGTTCTCCGCCCGAGAGGGTGTCGCCCTTGCTCTTTCTTATTTGCTGCAGGCCAAACTCATTCAGCAACTGCTCCAGTTTTTCATTTTGCCGGGCCCCGGAGTCGGGTGTGAATTCCAGTACTGCCCTTATATTGTCCTCCACACTCAGTTTTCTGAATACCGATGCTTCCTGCGGCAGGTACCCGATGCCCTGCTGTGCTCTCTTGTACATGGGCAGGGGCGTCAATTCCGCTCCGTCAAGGAATATTTGCCCGACCTCCGGCCTTACAAGACCCACAATCATATAAAAAGTAGTGGTCTTGCCGGCACCGTTGGGGCCGAGCAGTCCCACCACTTCGCCCTGTTGCACTTGCAGCGACACATCGTCCACCACTTTCCGCTTTTTATAGATTTTAACCAGATTTTTTGCTTCAAGTTGCATCATTCATTCTTTAGAGCCCCAGTCCGATGGTGCCTTCAATGAGGGAAGGCGCTCCATAAATATTGGTATTGACGGGCGCATCATAGGAGATCACAAAATACATCAGATTGCTGAAATAGCCTCCCGCTTCGATGGTGATATAATCGGGCTGGCGAATGAAGGGAAAGCCAAGAGGCGGATTGATCCGCAACTGTCCGAAGCGCGAAAAGCGATAGCCCACACCCAGGAGGAAGGTATCCCACAGTTCAGCCTCGGCCTTGGCTTCCAATGAGATAGACCCGCGATATCCGTCATTGCGGATGAAAATCGAAGGCATCAAAAGGATCAGATCGCTGTATTGATACTTGTACTTGGCCATTACGCTGATGACCCTGTTTACATACACCGTGCGAAGCGGATCCCGTGAGCGGGGACTGTTGGCCGAAAAAGCCGACATGCCGAAAACAAAATGCTCAAGGTCGAAAAGCATGCCGAAATCATAAAAGGGCAGGTAGTTGACCACGTTGCCGGCCAAAGTACCCGTAAAAATCGAGTCGCTGATGCGATGAATGCCCGCGCCCATGGCCACACGCACATCGGTATTTTCCGTAAACGGGAAATTATAAACGTAGGCTCCGCTTAGCGAAGTTACATTCCGGAAATAGAAACTGGCATCGTAGCTGAGTTTTACGATCAAAGCGGCATTGTAATCCTGAATGGGTGTGGCAAAAGCCATTTGCAGGCTGCTGAAAGCCACCCGTTGAGAGCCCGAGTAGTTGTTTCTGTTCCAGATGACCATCTGGCTCGAGCTGTCGAGCCCCGCAGCAGCCGGATTGACCAGAAAATAATTCTTTGCATACTGTGTCACATACGGATACTGTGCCTTGAGCACGGGAATCGGCATCCAGAAAAGAAGCGCGATGAAGAGGGTCTTTTTCATTCCGATGGCTTTATGTCTTTGATGTTAAGTTGTATGCTTTTCATTCCCTGAAATTCGTTTTCTTCGAGCGAATAGCAAATGTCGATATATTTTTCATTGCTTACCAGGGGCAGTTTCTCATGCTGCCTGAAGGCAATGGCCTCCATGGTATACCCTCCCTGTGTGAGGCTCAACTTGAGATGTTCGTCTCCCACTATACGTGCATAGCCTCTGTCTTTCACTCTCCGGCTCAGAAAAACCGGGTTGGGATTGGAGGGCCCGAAAGGCGCAAACTGGCGAAGAATATTAAAAAATGAGGCTGTAATCTCTTCGAAACGGATTTCGGCTTCCACGGCAATCTCGGGGATGAGGTCCTCGTCCGAGATATGCTCCGATACCACTTCCTCAAAACGCTTTCGAAAAGCTTCCAGATTTTCGGGCCGGAGCTCCATACCGGCCGCATATTTATGCCCTCCGAATTTCTCAAGCAGCTCGCTGCACTCGCGCAAGGCCTGATGAATATTGAAATTTCGTACCGAGCGGGCCGATCCGGCAATCATATCATTGCTTTTGGTCAAAACAATGGTAGGGCGATAGTGGTGCTCCATCAGGCGTGAAGCCACAATGCCTACCACCCCCTTGTGCCAATCGGGAGAATACACCACCGTGGTCTTTCGAGAGACATATTCCCTGTCTTCTTTAATTTGCCTCAGTGCATCTTCCGTAATGTTTTTATCATGATTCTTTCTCTTCAGGTTGTGCTTGTTGAGCAGGCGGGCTCCTTCTTCATTTTCTGCCTTCCGCTCACCAATCAGCAGTCGCACGGCATCCCCGGCATCGCTCATCCGGCCGGCTGCATTGATGCGCGGAGCAATGCCAAAAACAATATTGCTGATATTCAGTGGGGGCCTGAGTTGTGCGCTGCGCATCAGCTGCCGAATGCCGGGCAAGGGTTTCTTATTTATTTTTTTCAGCCCGTAATGTGCCAGGATGCGGTTCTCGTCAATAATGGGCACAATGTCGGCTGCAATGCTCACCACGGCCAGGTCCAGCAGCTCAAAGAGCCATTCCTCCGGATGATTCCACTCTTTTATTAAAGCCAGCACCAGTTTCAGACCGATGCCGCAGCCCGAGAGTTCTTTAAAGGGGTAGGTGCATCCGGGCTGTTTGGGGTCGAGAATGGCCACGGCCGGAGGCAATTGATCGCCCGGCAGATGGTGATCGCAGACAATGAAATCCACATCGCTTTCGGCTGCCCGGGCGATGGGCCCTACAGCCCTGATGCCGCAATCCAGTGCTATGACCAGGTCAAATTTTTCGCGTATGGCAAAGTCAATGCCTTCATCCGAAATTCCATAGCCCTCCCTGTAGCGGTCGGGGATGTAGTATTCGACCCCGGGGTAGAAATGGCGGAAATAAAGAAGCATGGTAGAGACGGCCGTGGTTCCGTCCACATCATAATCTCCGTAAATGAGAATTTTCTCTTTTTTTCTGACCGCAGCACATATGCGGGCCACCGCCCGGTCCATGTCCTTCATCAGCAGGGGATCATAGAGGTCATTCAGGCCGGGCCTGAAAAACTTTTTGGCTTTGTCGAAGCTGTCTATCTGCCTCAGGACGAGGAGCCGGCACAAGGTCCGATTGATGCCCAGTGATTTTTGCAGGTCATCCACCTTTTGCTCATCCACTTCCCGTATTTTCCAACGCTTTTCCTGCATGCAGCTAAGTTAAATCAAGATAAGAGATAAAGGGCGTGTCTTATCGCCCGGGGTGATGAATAAAGTGCTCTTCTTCGTAGGCTTCCAGGATGCTCTCGAGCATGGCCTCCTTCTCGGGGTCGTAGCCTTCTTTCAGACTGTAGCCCTGAAAGCGGGCCATCTTGTTCCAAAATTCGGCATCGATGCTGCTGCGGTATTTCTTTATAATCTGATAAAACGGCAAACCGGTCTCGCGTTCCAGTATTTTGATCATAATTCGCCCTTCTTCCACATACATATTTTTGAAGACCTCCTTGTATTGCGCTTTCAGCTTCCTGTAATTTTTTCGCAGCATCCTTTTCCGAATTCTTTTTTTATCATTTGCCGCAAGCAATGAATCGGTCTCGCGCATCAGTTCCAGTGCTTCGATGGCCAAAGGATAGACCCGCTGAACGCAGAAACGGGTTATCAGAAACTCCCTCCGGTTTTCGCGTCCGTAATATCTTTTCTGCTCTACGAAAACCACGGGCTCCAGATTATAGGTAAACGGGTGGGCAGCCGAATCGGGGTGGCCGGCATAGTAAATGGAATCGGGCAACTGAGCCGGCAGGGCCGAAGCAAAGAAATAAAGCAAAATAAGAAGCGGAATTCGCATCATTTCAAAAACAAAATTGAGCAAAAAAAATTGCGGATGCTTCCTTTATTCTTCCGTTTTCAGGCTTCTTTGCGCACGTATTGCCGCCACTCTTTTACAAGCCTTTCGAGCAGGGCGTCCGTAATGGCGGCACTGCGAAACAAAGACTCGATGCGATCCTCAAAAAACCGGTCCTGCAATCTGCCCATTCTTTGTGCTTCGGCATAGGGCGTATGGGTGAATGTCACGAGTGTGTATACCGGTATGTAATCCTCCGGATACTTTTCATGAAGCATCCTTTCCAGTTTCTTGCGATAAAGAAACCGTGCATCGGCCACACGGTCGCGCATTTCAATAAAATTCTTTATGGCCAGGTCGGCAATGGCATCGGCATTGGGCTTTCGGCTCGCGGCATAATGATGCAGAAGTTCCGGCCAGCCGCCCCGATGGGCTTCCATCAATTCGTCCAGGACCGTCACATCCTCAAACCCCGCATTCATGCCCTGACCGTAAAAAGGAACCACGGCATGTGCGGCATCACCGATGAGGGCCACCTTGTCATAGTTCCATGGCTGGCAGCGTACGGTATGAAGCGATGAAGTAGGATTGGCGAAGAAGTCTTCGAGGAGGGAAGGCATAAGGGCGATTGCATCGGGAAAGAAGCGCTGAAACCAGCGGGTCACTTCTTCTTCCGTGCCGAGTTTCTCGAAGCTGTTCTCTCCCTCGAAAGGGGCAAAAAGGGTGCAGGTAAAACTTCCGTCCGCATTGGGGAGGGCAATCAGCATAAAACTGTGGCGCGGCCAGATATGCAGCGCATTCTTTTCTATTTGCCAGCCTCCCTGCTCATCGGGCGGAATGCTGAGCTCCTTGTACGCATGGCGGAGGTACTGCTGGCTGTAGTCGAAGCGATCCAGCCTCATCATGCCCTGGCGAATACGCGAGAAGGCCCCATCGGCTCCGAATGTGACGGTCTCTGTCGAAAGCTGAGTTTCTTCGAGCGCTATAATTCCCTCGCGCAAATCCAGAGAGAGGCAGGCATTTTCAAAGTGAAAATCGACCCCCAGTTTTTCGGCATGATCGATCAGGCGGGCATTGAGGCCGCCTCTTGATACCGAATAGATGGCCTGATCACCGACTCCGTAAGGCTGAAAGGTCAGTTTTCCCTTTTCATCATGAATCATCCGGCCGTACATCGGAATGGCCTCCGCCCTAATCCGGTCTTCCGCACCAATCAGCCGGAGCGCCTTCCAGCCCCGTTCACTGAGGGCCAGGTTGATCGAGCGTCCGCCCATGTTCCCGGCCTTGCGTATATCGGGCCTCTTTTCGTAGACCTCCACTTTGTGGCCTCTCCGTGCCAGACCTGCTGCCAGCACCGAGCCCACGAGGCCTGCGCCCATTACCTGTATTTTTGAGTTTTTCATTTTATATATTAATCTTCACTTTCCCAGTCGCTGCTCAAAATTTCGACAAAACGGTAAACTTCTTCAAATTTATTGTAAAGCGGTACGGGCGCTACGCGGATCACATTGGGTTCGCGCCAGTCTGCAATCACATTTCCGGCTTCCAGCTTATTGTATAGTTGTTTGCCCTCCGGCCCTGTGAGGATAGAAAGCTGCGCCCCTCTTTGCAGGGGGTCCGTTGGCGTGATGATGCGGGCATCCAGTTTTCCTTTCGAAATGGCCTCTTCGAGCAAAAACTCCAGATAGGCTGTCAGCTTTTCGCTTTTCTGCCGCAGCAATTCCATGCCGGCCACTTCAAACAAGTCCAATGCAGCTGCATGTGCCACCATATTGAAAACCGGGGCATTGCTGAGTTGCCAGCGGTCGATGCCGGCAGCGGGCCTGAACTCCTTCCTCATTTCGAAGCGGCTCTCCTCTTCGTTGCCCCACCATCCGTTGAAGCGCGGCAGCTCTTCATGATGATGTCGTGCGTGTACAAATGCACCTGCCACTGCACCCGGCCCCGAGTTAAGGTACTTGTAGCTGCACCATACGGCAAAGTCCACATTCCAGTCGTGCAGGTTCAGCATCACATTGCCGGCTGCATGGGCCAGGTCGAATCCTACAAAGGCTCCGGCACGATGCCCGTATTCGGTGATACGGGCCATGTCAAAGAGCTGGCCCGTATAATAATTTACTCCGCCCAGCATGACAAGTGCCAGCTCTTCGCGATGGGCCTCTATTTTTTCCAGAATATCGGCCGTCCTCAATGTATGTTCGCCTTCTGCCGGTTTCAGTTCAATAAGCCCTTCTTCGGGATCAAAACCATGAAATCTCAGCTGGCTTTGCACCGCATATCGGTCTGACGGAAAGAGCGAATCTTCCACCATGATTTTAAAACGATTTCGGTCCGGACGATAAAAAGAAACCATCATCAGGTGCAGATTGACAGTCAGCTGATTCATGGCGGCCACCTCTTCGGGCAGCGCCCCCACAATATTGGCCAGGTTTTTTTTGAAGCGATGATGGTAATACATCCACGGGTTGCGTGCCTTGAAATGCCCTTCCACCCCGAGCTGCTCCCAATCCAGCAGTTCCTGCTCAAAATAGGTGCGGACCGACTTGGGCTGCAGACCGAGCGAGTTGCCACAGAAGTAAATGACTTCCTCCGAATTTCTCACCGGAATATAAAAGTGACTTCTGAAGCGTTTGAGCGGATCGTTGAAGTCGAGTTGCCGGGCAAAAGAAAGACTGTTCTCAAATGACATGTTCCGGGTTTAATGGCTGAGCAACAAATTTCATAAAAATTGATCTTTATTCATGTCCAGCCATTCCAGTGCCGAGCGGTGGAGCAAATAGTCCTGCACTTCCGGGTCGTAATTTCCTTCTTCGATTAGTTTCCCGGGTTCGAGTTCGCCCAGCGGAAAGGGATAATCACTACCCAGGGCGATCTTCTCCGGGCCTGCCAGTTCGATCAGGTAGTCGAGCATTTTGCGGTCGTGCACCAGTGAATCGAGCCAAAAACGGCCGAGATAGGCCCTCGGAGACACCTTGTTGTCTACGGCACAAAGGTCGGGTCGTACATTGAATCCGTGCTCGATGCGGCCGATGGTAGCCGGGAAAGCCCCTCCGCCATGGGCAAAGGCCACCCGCAAAGCGGGAAATTTCTCAAAAACACCCCCGAATATCATTGAACAGATTGCCCTTGAACTCTCGGCCGGCATGCCCACCAGCCAGGGCAACCAATAATCCGGCATGTCTTGCATTCCCATCATATCCCAGGGATGTACAAAGACGGCCGCTCCGAGCTCCTCGGCCAGTTTCCAAAGGGGATGGAATGCAGGGTCGTTGAGGTTCTGCCGGTTGACATGCGACCCGATCTCTATGCCTGCCAGGCCCAGCTCCTTTATGCTTCGCTCCAGTTCTTTCAGCGAAAGATCGACAGACTGCATGGGGAGGGTAGCAAGGCCGACAAAGCGCTTGGGATGCGCTGCCACCGTACTTGCAATATGGTCATTTAGAAAACGCGCTACGTCATAGGCATGCTCCGGCTTTGCCCAATAGCTGAACAAAACGGGTATGGTCGACAATACCTGCACATCCACACCGTGGGCATCGCAATCGGAGAGCCGTGCATTGCTGTCCCAGGTGTTGGCCTGCACTTCTCTGAAAAATTCATCCCCTTTCATCATGTGCGCACATCCGGGGCCCTTGTGCTCCAGATGCACAAATCCGTTGTATCCGAATTTTTCGGCCCAGCGGGGTACGTGGGCAGGCATAATATGGGTATGGATATCAATCTTAAAAGGCATAATCAGGCGTTGATTTAACTTATACAAAGCGCGGATCGCTTTCCATCACATGTCCGCAGGAACTGCAGCTTCGCAGGGCTTCGGAGCCGTAAAACTCTTTGAACCGGGGAAGAAAGTCCTTCTCAATATCGAGCAGTTTGAAATATACTTCGTGCAACAAGTTGTTGCACTTCTCGCAATACCACTGCAGACCGTCCTTGTAGTCCGTGTTTTTTCTCACTCTTTCGATCACCAATCCGATGGACCCCTCCTCACGCATGGGCGAGTGAGGCACTTTGGCCGGAAGCAGAAACATGTCTCCGGGGCCCAGCCGCATGTCCACCGGACGACCGTCATCCTGAATTCTGACCGTTATATTCCCCTCCAGCTGATAAAACAACTCTTCGGTCTCGTTGTAGTGATAGTCTTTGCGTGCATTGGGCCCGGCCACTACCATTACGATATAATCTTCTCCTTCGGGGTAGAGATTTTTATTGCCTACCGGTGGCTTTAGTTTGTCCCGGTTTGCTTCGAGCCATTGATTCAGATTAAAGGGCTTCATTACAGACATGATCAAGCAGTTTTATTACGGACAGAAAGTTAGCATTTTTTGAAATATCGCTTGGAGAAAGAATTGTTTTCATCTCTTGCGGGGGCTCTTTTCCCTCTCATTTCACCCTCTTTTCACAGCTCTGCGACCGCATGGGCTGATTTTTATCAAAGCGGCTTTGCCTTATCTTTATTCCCATGAATCTGGATTTGACGAATAAACATGCCCTTGTAGGAGGCGCTACGGGAGGCATCGGGAAAGCCTCTGCTATAGAATTGGCACGCCTAGGAGCCCGTATTACCCTTTTGGCCCGCAACGAAGAAAAACTAAAGCAATGCCTGGACGTACTGCCGAAAGACAAAGGGCAGGTGCATGATTTCATTGCGGCAGACTTTTCAAAAGCGGAAACGGTGGCTGAAAAGGTGCACCGTCATATGCAGGATAAAGGGATAAGCTACCACATCCTCCTCAACAATACGGGAGGGCCACCGGGCGGCCCCATTACCGAAGCCGCTGCCGATGAGTTTCGAAGGGCTTTTGAGATGCATCTCATCACGGCACAACTGTTGGGCAAAGAGCTGATACCCCGCATGCGAGAGGCCGGATACGGGCGCATCATCAATGTCATATCCACCTCCGTAAAAATACCTTTGCATGGCCTCGGAGTGTCGAACACCATACGGGGTGCTGTGGCAAACTGGTCGAAAACCATGGCCAATGAGCTGGCCGCAGACGGCATCACGGTCAACAATGTGTTGCCCGGGGCCACACGTACCGGCCGGCTGGAGCAAATCATCGCCTCAAAAGCAAAAGCCACGGGCAGGAGCGCGGAAGAAATCAGCGAATCGATGATCTCGATTATACCGATGAAGCGCTTTGCCTCTGCCGAAGAAATTGCCAATGCCGTTGCATTTCTGGCCGCTCCGGCTGCTTCATACATTACGGGAATCAATTTGCCGGTAGACGGAGGCCGCACGGGTTGCTTATAAATTCCGGATTATGAAAACAGATAAATACATCAAGAATTACATCAACGGAGAGCTTGTAGACCCCATACCGAATGAGTATCTGGACAATTACAACCCGGCTACGGGTGAAGTTTACTCCTACATTCCGAATTCGGATGAGCGGGATGTAGAGCTGGCCGTGGCTGCTGCCAAAAAAGCCTTTCCCGAATGGTCCCGTCAGCCCATCGCTTTTCGCTGGGGCCTGCTCAACCGGATTGCAGACCTTATTTATCAAAATCTGGACCTGCTGGCGGCAGCCGAATCGGAAGACAACGGCAAGCCGGTCAATCTGGCACGAACGGTGGATATTCCGCGGGCAGTCGAAAACTTTCGCTTTTTTGCCTCGGCCATCAAGCACTTTTCATCGGAGTCGCATCATATGACCAGCGGAGCGATCAACTATACCCTTCGCAGACCGCTGGGGGCGGTGGCCTGCATCTCGCCCTGGAACCTGCCCCTCTACCTTTTCACCTGGAAAATCGCTCCGGCTCTGGCCATTGGCAATACCGTGGTGGCCAAGCCGTCCGAAGTCACCCCCATGACGGCCTATTTGCTTTCGAAAATCTGCATCGAGGCCGGGCTTCCTCCGGGCGTATTGAACATTGTGCACGGACTGGGCCGCAAAGTGGGCGAAGCCATGGTGCTTTCGAAAGAGATCAAAGCCATCAGTTTTACGGGAGGCACCGAAACGGGCAAGAAAATCGCCTCCCTGGCTGCCCCCCTTTTCAAAAAAATGTCGCTCGAGCTGGGCGGGAAAAACCCCACCCTCATTTTTGCCGATTGCGACTTTGATCGAATGATACAGACCGTTCTTCGTTCCTCCTTTTCAAATCAGGGGCAAATCTGCCTCTGCGGATCGCGCATTCTTGTGCAAGAGAGCCTCTACGAGCGCTTTAAGCTTGCCTTTCTTGAAAAGGCAAGCCTCCTGCGCATAGGCGATCCCCAGTCGCCCGACACACAAGTGGGGGCGGTCGTTTCCAAAGAACACCAAGAAAAGATTCTTTCTTACATCGAACTGGCCAAAGAAGAGGGCGGCCGCATTCTGCTTGGCGGTGGCATACCGGAAGTGAACAAGCGCTGCAGCAACGGCTATTTTGTAGAGCCCACCATCATCGAAGGCCTTGACGATCACTGCCGCAGCAATCAGGAAGAAATATTCGGCCCGGTGGTCAGCATCGCCCCCTTTACGGATGAAGAAGATGCCCTGCGCAAAGCCAATGCCAGTGAATACGGGCTGGCATCATCCATTTGGACCGAAAATCTCAGCCGTGCTCATAAATTGGCCGAGTCAATAGAAACGGGCATTGTATGGATCAACTGCTGGATGCTGCGCGACCTCCGCACCCCCTTTGGCGGTATGAAAAACTCGGGTATGGGAAGGGAAGGCGGATGGGAAGTGCTGCGCTTCTTTACCGAGCCCAAAAATGTCTGCATCAAATATCGATGACTACGGACGGCACATATCCGCTGCAAAGAAAAGAAGCCCGCCTGAATGTGCGTGTGCAGAGCTTTATCCTGGGCATCGGATTGCTTGTGCTGGCGGCCAAGTTTATTGCCTATTTTATCACTCATTCCAATGCCGTGCTTACCGATGCCCTCGAAAGCATCGTCAATATAGCGGCCGGTGCACTGGGCCTCTACAGCCTCATCCTTTCGGCAAAACCCAGCGACAGCAACCACCCTTACGGGCACGGAAAAGCCGAATTCATTTCGGCTGCAGTCGAAGGGGCCATGATTTTTATAGCCGGAGGAATCATCATCGCAAAGTCCATATACAATCTCATCTACCCGGTCGAACTGCATAGCCTCGATATCGGACTTTATATTGTCATTGCCGGTGGCGTGATCAATTATCTCATGGGTTACTATGCCGCCCGTACAGGCCGGAAAAACGATTCGGCTGCCCTGACGGCCAGCGGTGAACACCTGAAATCGGATGCCTATTCCACTCTCGGATTGATTGTCGGCCTGGGCCTCATTATCCTCACCGGATTCTTCTGGCTCGACAGCGTTATAGCCATCCTTTTCGGCCTGATTATCGTGGTCACCGGAATAAGAATACTGCGCAGCTCGCTCAGCGGAATTATGGATGAAGCGGACATA
>JALSIH010000175.1 GCA_026981615.1 Chitinophagales bacterium | reverse complement strand
ATGCCGGGCCACGATTACTTCGGGCACGGTGGACATGCCCACGGCATCGCCACCGATGATGTGCATATAGGTGTATTCGGCCGGTGTTTCGAGTGTGGGGCCGGGCACAGCGACATACACGCCCGTGTGGCATCGAATGCCGTTTTTCGCTGCAATTTCCAGCCCCTGCTCGATGAGGTCTTTTCGGTAGGTATGCAGCATATCCGGAAATCGCGGACCCAGTTCCTCATAATTGTGACCGCGCAGGGGATGATCGGGTTGCAGGTTGATATGGTCGCGGATGATCATCAGGTCGCCCGTCTGAATTTCGGGATTGAGGCTTCCGGCCGCATTCGAAACGCAAAGCAGGCGAATGCCCAGCATGCGCATGACGCGAATCGGGAAGGTGACCTCTGCCATGCCGTATCCTTCATAATAATGGAAGCGACCGGACATGGCAACTACCTTCTTTCCCTGCAGGTAGCCGAAAATAAGCTTTCCGCTGTGGCCCCAGACGGTGGAGACCGGGAAATTGGGAATCTCCGAATACGGAAGCTCCAGCACCGTTTCAATTTCATCGGTAAGCCGGCCCAGTCCCGTGCCAAGCACAATCCCGAACTCCGGGACAAAGTCTGTTTGCTCCTGAATAAATCCGACCGTATCCTTTAATTTTTCCAACAAGTTCTTCATTCTCTTTCCTGATTTCGGGCAAATTTCGCTAACAGGAACTAAATCTTACCCTTTCTTCGGCCTTCTTTTGCAAGAAAAGAACCGGAGGAAGCTTCGGGAATAAAAAAACCCGGCTGTTAAACCGGGTTTTTCTTTCTTTCTGATCAAGGTCTTATTTGATTTTGATCGTTTTTTTGGCTTCCACTTCCTTTTGATCTTTGAAAGGAATGAAGAGCTTGAGGATACCGTTCTTGTACGATGCTTCGATTTTTTCTTCGTCCACATTTTCGGGAAGTGTGAAGGCTCTTTCAAAAGAAGCATACTCAAATTCTTTCCGGTGCATCTTTTTGTCTTCCTTGCTTGCTTCCTTTTCGGCTTTGATCAGCAGCACATTGTTGTCCAGGCTGATGTTGAAATCACCCTTTTCATATCCCGGTGCCGCTACCTCGATTTCAAAACCTTTTTCTCCTTCGGCTACATTGACAGCCGGTACGTTATAACCTTTTCGCACGCTGCTTTTGGGTACGAAGAAATCGCCAAACACATCATCAAAGAAGTTGACGATATCGGGTTCGGTTCTTGCTTTTAAGATTGCCATAATATTTAAGTTTTTAAAGTTCAACAATTCGTTTCGCCCTATGAGATATCAATTCATATGCCACCGCCTTCTTTTCCTCTTTTTCCTTGTTATTCAGGTCATTTTGGCAAGATTTTGTGCAAGAATGCGTTAACTGCCTGAATTATTGACAGTAACGGAAGCCCGGCATTAGATGTATTTTTGCATTTTTAAGTTCTTTTTGCAGGGATAAGAGAAAAGTTCACGTCATTTTTATCATTTTAGCAGAAAATATGCCCATGAGCAAACGCAATATAGCCCTTCTCGGCATCGCAGCCGCAGTGATTCTTTCCGTCTTTTTATATCGCATCTGGTCGGCCGGTGCCGTCACAAGCTCCGATTTGTACTTTACTGTTCAGCGGGGCCCGCTGGAGGTAAAAGTGAGCACCACGGGCGAGCTCAGGGCGGCCCGCAGCGAGGAGATCATGGGTCCCCAGAATTTGCGAAAAATCGGTATCTATCAGGTAAACATTACCGACCTGGTGCCGGAAGGCACGGTGGTGGAGGAAGGTGACTATGTGGCATCGCTGGACAAAACAGAAGCCGCAAACAAGCTCAATGAACTGGAGACCCAGTTGCAACTCGAGCGTTCGAGACTGGAGCAGGCACAGCTGGATACCTCTATTGATCTGAGCGGTGCGCGCAACCAGATCATCGACCTGAAGTATGCCGTGGAAGAGGCGGAGCTGGAGCTCAATCAGTCGCAATTTGAGCCGCCAGCCGTGCAAAAACAGGCCGAAATAGCCCTGGACAAAGCACGGAGAGCCTATGCCGAGGCCCTCTCCAACTATCAGCTCCGCAAGCGAAAGGCCGCTGCCCGTATTTATGAGATACAGACCACGCTGAATCTGAAGCTGACGGAATACAATCGATTGAAAGAAACCATCAAAGAGTTTACCATCTATGCCCCCAAAGGTGGCATGGTGATCTATGCCCGCGGCTGGGGGGGCGACAAACTGACGGTCGGAAGCAGCATCAGTGCGTGGAATCCGGTGGTGGCCACCCTGCCCGACCTCAGCCGGATGCTCTCGCGGACCTATGTCAACGAAGTGGACATCAGCAAGGTGAAGACAAAGCAAAAGGTAGATATCACAGTGGATGCCTTCCCCGACCGGAAATACAGCGGAGTGGTGCGCTCGGTGGCCAATGTGGGGCAATCCAAAGCCAACTCCAGCGCCAAGGTTTTTGAGGTGGAAATCCTCCTGAACGAGTCCGATACCAGCCTCCGCCCTTCGATGACCACGGCAAATGTGATTTCCGTAGCCAGCTATGACAGTGTCTTGTATGTGCCCCTCGAGTGCATTGCCGAAAACGACACGGGATACTACGTTTTTGTAAAAGATGGGAAAAACCTGGTCCGGAAAGAAATTATCAAAGGTCCGATGAGCGAGAATTACGGCATTGTGGAGTGCGGACTGGAAGAAGGAGATAAGCTCATCTTTGACCTGCCGGAAGATGAGACAGGCATTCCCTTTATTGAAATAGCACCGGAGATTAAAGAGAAATTCAAGTATAAACCTCAGAAACCGGAAGCGGAACCGGATACGGGGGGCGATGCCGGGAAGAAGCCGCGGCAGATGATCATCGTCAGACCAAAAGGAGCGTAATTCCATGGAGCGTCATCTCTTTAATTTGCGCATAGCTATGCAGGCCCTGATGTCAAACCGCCTGCGCTCCACACTGACTGCCCTCGGCATCATCTTCGGGGTGGCTGCCGTCATCACCATGCTGGCCATCGGGCGGGGTGCCAAGCAGGAGATACTCGATCAGCTGGAGTTGGTAGGGGTCAACAACATCGTGATTGACTCAAAGCAACAATCGGAACTGAAAAATACGGATTCGAAAGAACAGGGAAATCAGGGAAAGAAGAAAGAAAGCGGGCGCAAGAAAGTATCGGGCGGAATGACACTCTATGATGTGGATGCCATCGAAACAGGCATCCCGGGGATACGTCATGTCAGTCCGGAAGTGGTGGTCGAATGCCAGATTTTGCGCAAGGGCATTTACGAAGACAGCCGCCTGATCGGGGTCAACAGGGCTTATTTTGAGATCAATAATTTCGAGATCAGCACAGGCAGCAATTTCTCTGACCTGCACCTGCGCTATGGAGAGCAGGTCTGCATCATCGGGGAAGCCATACGCGAGAAATTTTTCGGCCGGCAAAACCCCATTGGCAAACAGCTGAAAGCCGGAGAAATATGGCTGACGGTGATCGGGGTGCTGGCACCGCGGCAGGTGAGCAAAGAAGCCGAAGAAAATCTCGGACTTCGGGATTTCAATATGGATATTTATACTCCGCTCAAGACCATCCTGCTTCGGGTAAATGATCGTTCGAGCGTGAAGGCCAACAGCTCGGCAAGGGGCTTTATCGGGCAGGGGATGGCCTTTTTCCGCTTTTCGGGCGGCAACAGCGGTGACGGGAATATCAATCAAATCGACCGCATCGTCATCCAGGTGGAAAAGACGGCCGACCTGAAGAGCATCTCGCGCATACTCAGCCGCATGCTCAAGCGCAGGCACAACGGAGTGGAGGATTTTGAAATCACCGTACCCATCCTGCTCCTCGAGCAGCAGCAGCGGGCCAAAAGCGTCTTTAACCTGGTCTTGGGTGCCATTGCCGGCATTTCCCTGCTTGTGGGCGGCATCGGCATTATGAACATCATGCTGGCCTCGGTGATGGAGCGCATCCGTGAGATTGGCATTCGCAGGGCACTGGGTGCCCGAAAAGCGGATATCATCGGCCAGTTTCTCATGGAAGCCGTGCTCATCAGCCTGACAGGCGGCATCATTGGTATCATCCTCGGAGTGAGCGGGGCCCTTTTGGTATCGCGCTTTACCGACATTCTGACCATTGTGTCGGGCTGGTCCATTGTTCTTTCCTTTTTTATTGCATTTATTATCGGTCTGGTCTTCGGCATTTCCCCCGCACGAAAAGCAGCCATGCAAGATCCCATAGAATCGCTACGACATGAATAAAATGAGAATTGCCATCCTCTTTCTGCTTTTTTGCCCGGCACTGAACTCCGTCATCCGGGCGCAAAACGATACACTGGAACTGCACCTTGAGGAGGTGGTGCAGCTGGCCCGCGAAAATTCCATCCAAGCCATGACGGCCGAAAACCAAATGCAAACGGCCTACTGGCAATACCGCCTTTACAAGGCAAACTACCGGCCGACTCTGTCTCTTGATGCCACCCTCCCCAGCCTCAACCGTTCCATCCAGTCCATTACACTGCCCGATGGCTCCGATGTCTTTGTCAACCGGAGCCTGGCCTCCTCGCGGACGGGGATCAACCTCATGCAAAGAATACGATGGACAGGCGGTCAGGTATTCATCGGGTCAGATATCGAGCGCATCGATCTTTTTTCCGATCCGGCATCCACTTCGTATCTGGTGAGCCCCTTAAACATCGGCATCCGGCAGCCCCTTTTTCAATTCAATCCCTTCAAATGGGAAACCCGCATTGCTCCGCTGGAATACGAAGAAGCCAAAAAAAGATATCTCGAGAGCCTGGAGCAACTGAGCATCGAAGCGGTGCAGCAATTCTTCGACCTGTATCTGGCAGAGATTAATGTTTCCATAGCAAGACAAAATGTGGCCAACAACGAAGAACTGATGAAAATCACCCGCGGGCGCTACAACCTGGGGAAAATTGGAGAGAACGATCTGCTTCAGATGGAGTTGCAGCTCTACAATGCCCGCTCTTCGCTGGCCAGGGCGCTGTTGGATGTAAGGATCAATACCTTTCGCCTCAAGCGCTTTCTGAGGCTGGACGAACACGTCAGAATACGCATTGTGCCTCCGCGCGAAGTCCCCGTCATGAATATAGATATTCAGCAGGCTCTGCAATATGCCCGGGCCAACCGCAGCGATCAGCTGGCCTTCAAAAAGCAATTGCTGGAAGCGGAGCGCAACATGGATCAGGTGATAAAAAGCACGGGACTTAATGCCGACCTGACGGCTACTTTCGGACTTACCAATACATCGAATCAGTTGGGGCAACTCTACAGCAATCCGGTGGATTATCAGCGATTTTCTCTCAATCTTTCAATGCCTATTCTTGACTGGGGAAAGACAAGAGCCCAAATCAGCATCGCCCGCTCCAACAATGAGCTGGTCAGAAATTCCATAGAGCAACAAACGATCAATTTTGACGAGGAGGTTATTCTTCAGGTTTCGCAGTATGAATTGCAAAAAGACAATCTGAAGATTGCCGAAAAGGCCGACACGATTGCTCAGAAACGCTATGAAGTGGCCCGGCAGCGATACATTGCCGGCAAAATATCGGTTACCGACCTCAATCTGGCCAACACGGAGAGGGACCTGGCCAGACGCGACTACCTGGCATCGCTCCGGAGTTTCTGGGTCAATTACTACAATATCCGTAAAATCACACTTTTTGATTTTCGAGATGGCAAGGTTATTGAATTGCCGGAGTTAAAATATTAATGATCTTTGATTTAAGTTCAAATATTTTTCTTCCTTTATCAATTTAACTTTGAATAAACATATGAATTCAGCATTCCCAAACAATCTTCAACGAATCGTCTTTGTAGTCATAGGCACTTTTTTTCTTATTGCTTCATGTTACAAGGTGCCGGTTACCGGTCGCAAACAACTGAACCTCCTGCCCGAAGATGAGTTAATTGCCATGGCAAAGCATCAGTATGACAGCCTCATGCAGGCCTGGCCGCAGGTGAAAACAGGGAAAGACTTTGCAAATTTAAATGGTGTAGGCCGGAAGATCAGCCGGGCCGTTGAGACCTATCTCAAGAACAACGGATATGAAAAGCTGAGCAGCAAATTCAGCTGGGAATATCACCTCGTGAAAATCGATACCATTGCAAATGCCTGGTGTATGCCCGGTGGAAAGATTGCTTTTTATACGGGCATATTGCCTGTTACGAAAAACAAGAGCGGCATGGCTGTGGTGATGGGGCACGAGATTGCCCATGCCGTGGCACGCCATGGCAACGAACGTATGAGCCAGGCGCTGGCCCTGCAAATGGGTGGCATTGCCCTCTCGGTGGCCTTGCAAACCCGGGCCGCAGAAACGCAGCGCCTCTTCATGGGGGCCTTTGGCCTGGGTGCGCAGGTAGGGCTGATCCTTCCGTTTTCCAGAAAACACGAACTCGAGGCCGACCGCATGGGCTTGATCTTTATGGCCCTGGCAGGGTATGATCCCCGGACGGCCGTGGACTTTTGGAAGCGAATGGCAAAAATGGGGCAGGGCGGCATCCCCAAAGAACTGACATTCCTGAGTACCCACCCAAGCTACGAAGAGAGAATTGCCGCCATTGAAAGCGAGTATCTTCCCGAAGCAATGAAATACTACTCCGGAAAATGAAACACCGTGGCATCAAACGGTGGAAGAAGTTCCTGAGCTTCTTTGTGGATTATCCGCTCGAGAGGGGCGACTCCGAAATCACCGGGGGGCTGAAACTGACGCTGAATATGGGGCGCGTCTGCCTCTCCACCAAAAATGCCATCTATTCTTACGAAGACCTTTATACCTCTCTTTCCGTAGGTCTGCATTTTCTCGGTGACCGGATTCAGGGATTCCGGAATGTGCTCGTACTGGGGTTTGGCATGGGCAGTGTGGCCTGGATGATTCGGAATGATTATAATAGCCGTGTGCGGATTGTCGGTGTGGAACTCGATCCCTGGGTGATGCGGCAATTTCGCAAGTACTATGATTTTGAAAATATTGATCTGCACAGTATGGATGCCATCGAATTTCTGAAAGAAAACAAAGAGCGTTTTGATCTCGTTTGTGTAGATCTTTTTGAAGATGAACTCACACCACCGCAATTCGAAGAAGAAAGCTTCTTCCGGCTTGTGGCGGGGGCACTGGCCCCGGGGGGATATGTGATTTACAATAAACTGCCGGAAGTGGGTGAAAACTTTAGCCCCGATAGCAGGCTGGCTGCCGCTTTTACAAGTGTTTTTCCCGATACCCGCATGTTGCCTGCCCGGGCCAATCGGCTCCTGATCGGTATCATGGAAGCGTAAAAAATGACGGGCCGCTTAATTATTGACAATCGTAATTTAAAAAAGTAGTGAAAAGCCTCTAAATTTATTGGATTCTTAATTTTTCTCGTTGCAACGGATAAACAAAACCCATGATTAAGTTAATTTTTTCTTTCAGCTCGCTTTTGCTGAGCTCTTCCCTGCTCTTTTCACAGCTCATCAGCATCCGGCCGGTCTTTCCTTCCGTAGATGACACCATTACGCTGATTTACGATGCAAGCCTGGGAAATTCCGCACTTACAGACGTCAGCCCCGTCTATATGCACACAGGAGTGATAACGGACAAGAGCAACAGTCCTACGGACTGGAAATACGTACAGGGCAACTGGGGAACAGCCGACAACAAGGTGAAAATGACAGACATCGGCAACAACCGTCACCGCAAGCGGTATCACATTCGCAGTTTTTATGGCATTCCTTCCGCTGATTCGATTATTTCCCTGGCGTTTGTTTTTCGCAATGCCGATGGTTCGCTCGTAGGACGGGCTACGGACGGGAGCGATATCTACTATCCGGTCTATCCGAAAAGCGGATTGTTTGCAAAAATCCTGTCTCCCGAGTCGGGCGGTATTTATCAAAGCGGAGAGACCCTCACCATTATATCGGCAGCCAACAAAAGCGTATCTCTTTCTCTTTATGAAGACGGACAGCTTATCGCACAGCAACAGGGCGACTCGCTGGGAGTTGTTATGCAGGCAGCACTGGCGGGCACACATCTGATCGAATTGCAGGCAAATGACGGCAGCCGCATTGTGCGCGATACGCTGTATTACACGGTAAATCCGGATCCGGTATACCAGGACCCGCCTGCCGGCACCCGCAACGGCATCAATTACATCAACGACAGCACGGTGATCCTTCAACTCACGGCTCCGCATAAATCCTTTGTTTATGTCATCGGTGATTTCAACGACTGGCTCTTTGATGCACAATATTTTATGAACATTAGCAGTGACAGCAATTCTTTCTGGCTGCGGATTGAAGGACTTACACCCGGCAAAGAATATCGCTTTCAGTATGCCGTGGACGGAAATATTCGTATTGGCGATCCCTATGCCGACAAAGTGCTGGACCCCGACAACGACAAATACATAAGTGAAACGACCTATCCCGGCCTGATCGATTATCCAACGGGAAGAACAACACACTACGTGTCGGTGCTCCAGACAGCACAAAGCCCCTATCAATGGCAAAGTACTTCCTTTACAAAGCCGAAGCATGAAGACCTGGTTATTTATGAACTCTTGATTCGCGACTTTATTCACCGGCATGACTATGCCACATTGATAGATACTCTCAGTTATCTCGAACGCCTGGGGATAAACTGCATTCACTTGATGCCCATTATGGAATTTGAAGGAAATTTAAGTTGGGGCTATAATTCCGTTTTTTACTTTGCTCCCGATAAATATTATGGGCCCAAGGATGAGCTAAAGCGATTTATAGATGAATGTCACAAAAGAGGCATAGCGGTGATACTGGATGTTGTGTTAAATCATGCATTCGGGCAGTGCCCTTTGGTGCGCATGTGGTGGGATGGGGCGAAAAACAGACCCGCAGCCGACAACCCTTACTTCAACGAGGTACCCCGCCACGATTTTAATGTGGGCTTTGACTTCAATCACGAGAGCCCCTACACCCGGGCATTTGCCAAAGACGTGCTGGCCTATTGGGTCAACGAATACAAAGTGGATGGCTACCGTTTTGACCTCAGCAAGGGTTTTACACAGAGAAATACCCTCGGTGATGTGGGGGCATGGGGACAATATGACCAGAGCCGCATCGACATTTTAAGGGATTATGCCAATCATATCCGGAATCAGGACAATCAATCCTTAATCATACTGGAGCATTTTGCCGACAACTCAGAGGAGAAGGTGCTGGCAGCAGACGGCATGCTCCTATGGGGCAATATGAACCACAACTACAATGAAATGACCATGGGCTACCTCAATCAGAGCAGCCTTTTCTGGGCATCGTACAAAAACCGCGGCTGGAGCAAACCCGGCCTCATCAGCTACATGGAAAGCCACGATGAGGAGCGGCTGATGTACAAAAACCTTACCTACGGCAAACAGGTCAGCGGATATGATGTGCGCGATCTATCTACAGCCCTGAAGCGCATGGAAATGGCCGGTGCCGTCTTTTTTACCATTCCAGGGCCGAAATTGATGTGGCAATTCGGGGAGCTGGGGTATGAAGTGAGCATCAACTTCAACGGCCGAACGGGCAACAAACCCATCCGCTGGTATTATCTGGACGACCCGCGCAGAGAGAAACTCTTCAAAGTATGGTCGGCCATGATTAAGCTGCGCATCGATGAGCCGGCTTTTGAAAGCAGTGATTTCGATATGTCAACGGGGGGAGCCGTCAAGCGCATCCGTATTCGGCACGCCAGCATGAATGTCGTAGCCATGGCCAATGCCGATGTAGTGAGCCGCGAAGGAACTCCCGACTTTCCGCACAGCGGCTGGTGGTACGATTACTTTTCGGGCGACAGCATGAATGTAAGCGATCCCTCGGCCGGCATCCTCTTTGAGCCGGGCGAATACCATATCTATACGGACAAACGCCTCCCCGTTCCCGATACCGATGTGGCTGTGGGACTGGAGCCTTCACCTGAGGAAACTAAGCCCTGGCGGGTATTCCCCAATCCGGCCACGGATATGATTCTGGTCAGGGGCCGTACGGAGGCAGCCACGGATCTGCGGATGCAGATATTTGACCTCAGCGGCAAAGAAGTCTTCGGGCAGTCACAAAAAATAAATGGCGGAAGCTATGAATTGCGATGGGATACCCGTAATTTTTCGGGCATTCCGGTTTCCGGAGGATGCTATATTATACGGATTACCGAAAACGGAAAAAGCAGAAGTGCCAAACTCCTCATTCAGAGATAAGGAAGAAACGATCACACCCAAAAAAATGATGCGATGATCATAATTGCCGACAGCGGATCAACCAAGTGCGACTGGATGCTCATAGACAAAAAAAGGAAAAAGGCCGGGGAGTTCTCGACCATGGGGTTCAATCCTTTTTTTCATACCACACGCGAAATATTTGACGTATTGAATGACCACGATGAGATGCAGAAAATTGTGGATGAGGTGACACACGTTTATTATTTCGGAGCGGGCTGCTCTTCCGATAAGCGAAAAAAAGTGGTCAGCGATGCCATGCAGCTGGTCTTTCGCAATGCCGAAGTGACCGTGGAACATGACATGCTGGGGGCGGCTCTGGCTACCTGTGGCAAGGAACCCGGCATTGCCTGCATTCTCGGTACGGGCTCCAATGCGGCCTATTTCGATGGGAAAAAACTGCAGGACGATGTCCACGCTTTGGGTTACATCCTGGGCGATGAAGGAGGCGGAAGCTATCTGGGCAAGAAACTACTCGCTGATTTTCTCTACGGAAACCTGCCACCGCAGATGCATGAGAAACTGAAAGAGGAATATCAACTGGACAAAGAATCGATTTTTGAGCAGGTTTATTTTAAACCGCATGCCAATGTTTATCTGGCTTCCTTTGCCCGCTTTCTGAGTAGCAATCAGGAGAACTACTATATCAGGCGACTTGTCAAACAAGGCTTGCTCGAGTTTCTCGACATTCACGTATGCCGCTTTGAAAATTACCGCGATGTGCCGGTGCATTTCGTAGGATCAATTGCCTATTTTTTCGAAGAGATACTGGAAGAAAACTGCGAGCGCAGGGGCATCGAGATGGGAAAAATCATGAAACAACCCGTTGAAGGGCTGGTGAATTACTATCTGAATATCGCCAAAGTAGCTATTCATTGAAAAGGTGCTGCAGCATCTCTCGGAAGGCCGGATCCGAAGGCATGGGCGCAGGGTTGGCATAGATGATTCCATCGCGATCGATGAGTACATAGGTGGGCAGTCCGTAAACTCCGAAAAGATCAGCGAGTTTCTTGTAGGAGACGTAATCGGGCCCTTCAATTCCGTTTTTGCGAAAGTATTTTTTCACGGTTTCATCCTCAGAGGCCTGCGAAATTTTAAGCACCTTCAAACCGG
>JALSIH010000174.1 GCA_026981615.1 Chitinophagales bacterium | reverse complement strand
GTGATAACTCTCCGGCTGTTTCCGTAACGGGGTTGTCATAGCGTGCAAACGAGCAGGTAGCCGTTATTAATAGTGTCAATCGGTCGTAATTGTCCCAAGCACGTATCATATCGTGTGTCATGATGCGTTCGTGAGCCAAGCCACCTTCCCCTCCGTGGCCGGTATAATTCATAAATAAAGTACCTGAAAACATACGTGTATTGATAGCATCTTCCACGCCCGGATACCGATTTCCCCCAGGAGTGCTCGTCTGCTCGTAAGCATCGAGGTATATCTTGTCAATGTTGTAGACGGGATGATGCTTGCGCAGTGTATCCGAAAGTCGTTCGGACTGCCTCAGGTGGAGGTTATTGTCTTCATCATCGGCAATAAAAGTGAGAGTATTGCGCCAGCTTCCGTAGCTGGCCGCATCATGATAATGAAGGATCTTGTTCACAATATCCCGGGCTTCTTCAGGGCTGTCGGCAGGTATACGACCGATGCCTATGTCCATGAGTTGTCCGCCCGTCACGATGTTTTGCCCTTCGTTGTCATCCAATAAGCCGAAATAATCATCGCTGGCAAAAGTGGATGAGCGGTTTAATGTTTCGTAGCTCTGGTAGGTAGGGACGAAGTTTGTGTTGCTTGCAGGTGGAATCTCCAGGTTTTTGTAGTCGAAGCTCGCATCTCCGAAAAGAAGGAGATAGCGGGGCGGGTTGCCTCCGTTCATGCCCCGCTCATAAAGCATTTTCATGAGATTTCGAATGGCAGTGATGTCCTGCGCACCTCCCGAGAATTCATTGTAAATCTTTTGGATATTCAGCACCTTTACGTTCATTTGATCGCGCTGGATGTGAAAGTCGGCCAGGCGCTGGGCTTCACTCATGAAATCGGAATACGCTATTATGACCATGTCGGGTTGTCCTATGTTCCCGTGGATGTTCTGATTGGAAACGCTTCCGATATATTTGGGGGTGAAGTAGGCGGACCCGTCAAAGGCAAGCAGGGTTCTTGCCTGCTCTGACGGAAGCGTGAAGCTGTGTTTTCCGTTGAGATAATTGCTCTCCTGAATTTTTACGTTTTGATGATCGCTGACATCCCATATTTGAACAGATGCCGGAGCTTCAATAGCAAAAGCACTTATCTTCCCCGGCCCGAAAGACTCCAGGTCGAGAAAAAATTCCTGTGCTTTGCGCAGGGTACCTTTCTTTCGCCCGCTGACGGCAATAAAATCGAGCCAGCCCCGCGAGTCAGCATCCGCTCCGTTGGGTTGATAACTGATTTGGATGTTCAGTGTTCCCGGAGCCGGGGTCAGCGTGGTTTTTATCTCTCCTCCGTTGGCGTAGATGGCCCAATATTCGGCTGCTACCTTCGATAAGGTTACACTGCCTGCATTCTGGCCGTTTGCTTTCATGCGGAAGGCCGTATTGCCCACCAGAGAGCGGGATGCCACGGTGGCCCGCACATTCACCGGTGAGCCGGGAATAATGCCTGATAGATCAAAGTCAAAATTGCGCTCACGCGTGATAAAATCGAAGATTTCTCCATGAAACTGCCTTCCGGAATTGGTAAGATTGTCCTTATCAATCTCATGAAAAAGGTAAAAATCGTAAGCGCTGGACTGAAAGTTAGGGCTTCCCTCGCTTCCCTGCTTCTGCATTCTTTTCCCGGGTCCCAGGTCTTTTGTAATAAAATAATAGGTCAGCGAATCATACAAATGTGCTTGATGAAAAAGGCGGGGCGTTCCTGTGCTCGAATCAATCAGAAGCCGGGTCGGGCCTTCTCCGTAAAAGAGCAGATAGTCGGACGCATCAAACGAACCGTCCTCTGAGCCTACCATCTTCAGGGCTATCTCTTCGAGATCATCCTTGATGGTGTATTTAAGTGCTTCGGGCAGCATGCCTCCTCCGTTGCCGTAGATGCGGATATTCCGGGGGTCTACCCGGGACATGTCCCATCCCAGCTTGGATTCCAGAAATTGACGATCAATGCGGTAAACTCCGGATTGCCTGACAGCAATCTTGTGCCACTCTCCTTCGGCCAGCACCGAATTGCTCTTGAATGATGATGACGTTCTGAAGTTGGAGCGTTCCCGAAGCGGCTCGGTTTTGATATGAAGAGTAAAAGAATCCAGTTTTTCAAATCGATTGCCGGGTCCTTTGCGAATGGGAAAAAGACGAAATAGAAGCTTGCTTTCTCCGCGACCCCGACCGATATGATAGTCATAGCTAATTTCCTCCCGGATTGCGGCTTCCCGCGGGATAAGCTCCTCGTGTTTCAGCGGAGAATAAACAGCGTTGCTGATACTAACCCGGTAGCTCAGGCCTGCTTCGGCAGGCAATTGTAATGTATAAAAAGGAAGATGGTAAAATCCCGGATCGTTGACAGCACCTTCAAAATAAAGTATGCTTTGGTTTACTTCAGGGCCGGGCGAAATGGAAATTTGCTCGTTGCCCCAGTTAAGCTTCACAGAAAGCACGGATTGCTGCGAAAAAACGTAAATTGGAGAAAATATTAAAAAAAGAAGGGTGAAAGCACATCTCATTGCCAAAATTTTCGTTAGAGCCTTTTGTTGCATTATTTTTACCACAACGGATTCGTTTTAGTGATATTACAAAAATTCAACCTCATATTGACCATTCGAAGCTTAAATAGGACAGCAAAATTGCTCATAGGGTTGCTTCTTGTCAATTTTATGACAAGCGCGGAGGCAAAGGCCCAGGATCCGTCCTTTAGTCAGTTTTATGCCAATCCGCTTTATTTAAATCCGGCTTTTACCGGCACCACTCTCTTGCCCAAGTTTCATATTAACTTTCGCGATCAATGGCCGGCCATTTCCAATGCCTATGTATCCATGTCGGCTTCTTACGATCAGTATGTTCCGGCCATCAACAGTGGTTTCGGCATCATCATGGTGGGCGATCAGGCCGGAGGAGGATTGTACAAAACCAATTCCGTTCATGCCCTCTATTCCTATCAGGTTAATTTTTCCAATGTTTTTGCTATCAAGATCGGCTTTCAGGGCGGTTACGTGCAAAAGCGCCTGGACGTGGCCAATGTCTTTTTCTTCGATCAGATTGATCCGGTAACGGGATTTTATGACAGCGGCAACAACATTAACCCCACGGGAGAAACAGGACAGTTTGATAATCGTACCGGCTATGTCGATTTTTCTACAGGAATCCTGTTTTATTCGAAACGCTTTTTTGCCGGAGCGGCAGCTAAGCATGTCACCCAGCCCAACGAATCACTGGCCGGCAATACCGCCACCCTGCCCATGCGTTATACGGCCCACGCGGGAGCTGTCATTGGTGCAGAACCGGGCAAGAACCGGGGGATGGCAGTATCTCCCAACATTATGTACACGCAGCAAGGGCGTTTCAGGCAGTTGAATGCGGGTAGCTATCTGAAGATTGACAATTTCTTCGGAGGATTGTGGTATCGTTATAATATTGACTACGCAGATGCGGTTATTATCCTTGTAGGTGGCGAAAAAGGAGTAATGAAGGTCGCTTACAGCTATGATTTTACAATAAGAGACCTGCAAGCAAGCACAGGCGGAGCACATGAAGTGTCCGTTACCGTAAATCTGAGCAACAAGGACAGAATCAACCGGAAACTCAGAATTACAAAAAGCCTTCAATGCCCGAGCCTGTATTAGTGTTGTGGAAAAATAAATTTGATATATTTGCGTTTCTCATAAAAAAATTACAGGCAGAATGACTGGCAACCTGAAATTTATCGCTTTGCTATCTGTGGTAGCAATACTCTTTGCTTCATGCAGCAAAGAAAGATCATCCGTAACCGGATGGAAATACAATGACTCCAAGTGGGGAGGTTTTGAGGTAAGAGATTACCCCGGCCAGCCTACCGGGCCCAATCTGGTTCTCATCGAAGGTGGAACCTTCGTAATGGGCAATACCGAAGAGGATGTCATGTTCAAAAACGATGCGTATCCGAGGCGGGTCACCGTTTCGTCTTTTTACATGGATGAAACGGAAATTGCCAACGTCCATTATCGCGAATATACCTATTGGCTGAGGCGTACTTTCGGTGCCGACTTCCCGGAAGTTTATCAAAATGCACTTCCTGACACCCAATCATGGCGCGAGGAACTCGCTTACAACGATCCTTATGTATTTTACTACTTCCGTCACCCCGCATACAATTACTATCCCGTGGTAGGGGTCTCATGGCTTCAGGCAACCGATTTTGCCAAATGGCGTACCGACAGGGTCAACGAAATGCTCCTGATCGAAAATAAAATTCTCGAACCCAATCCAAACCAGGTCAACGACAACAACTTCAATACCGAAGCCTACCTGGCCGGATTGTACGAAGGAACTCCGCGAAAGAACGGAATGCTTAAAAACTACAACCCAACGGCCGGTTCGGATACGAGAAGAGTCAACATGAGTGACGGCATCCTGCTTCCTGACTATCGCCTTCCGACAGAAGCCGAGTGGGAATATGCCGCATATGCCATCGTGGGCAATCATGCCGATCCGGGCGAAGAAGAGATGTATACGGACAGGAGAATCTACCCCTGGAACGGAAGCAGCCTGAGGGAACAGCGACACGGAGGCTGGCAGGGCAAAATGCTGGCCAACTTCAAGCGGGGCCCGGGCGACTATGCCGGTCTGGCCGGAAATCTGAACGACAACTCAATCGTCACGGCTCCGATTTACTCTTTTATGCCCAACGATTTCGGTCTTTTCAATATGGCCGGCAACGTGAACGAATGGGTACAGGATGTATATCGCCCGCTCTCATACCTGGATGAAGAAGACATGAACTCCTTCCGTGGGAATGTATTCCAGCAAAAAGTGGTGGATGAAAACGGAAAACCGATAAAAGACAGTCTTGGTCGCCTGGTCTATGAAACGGTGAAACCCGAAGACCTCGTCAACAGAAGGAACTTCAGAAGAGGAAACGTCATCGACTATTTGGATGGTGACTCATTGTCGCAAGCATTTTATGCCTACGGACAAACCACCCTTATCAGCAATGAAAGCAGGGTGTACAAGGGCGGTTCCTGGGCGGATATGCCCTATTATCTCTCACCGGGAGCACGCAGATATCTGGAGCAAAATCAGGCCTCGGCTACCATCGGCTTCCGCTGTGCCATGATTCGTATGGGTGGTGATGCCGGCAACGATCAGCCCGGAGGAAACAACTTCAAGGAAGCGGAAAAAATCAAAAAGCGCAATGAAAAGATGCGCAAAAAAGGACGATAAAAAATAAAATCAAAAGGAAAAGCCTCCTCTTTTTGAGGGGGCTTTTTTTATTTTCATGCCATGGATACGGGTGCACTTTACAATATATTCCGAAAGGCCGCAGGCGTAAGCATTGATACCCGCTCCATCCGAAAAGGAGAAATATTTTTTGCCATCCGGGGCGCGCATTTTGACGGAAACAACTACGCATTGAAAGCCCTTGAAGCAGGAGCACTTTGTGCGGTGGTTGATGACGAGCGGCTCAGAGGAAAGGAAGGAATTGTTCTTGTGGAAGATGCACTCGGGATGCTGCAGAAGCTGGCAGCCTATCATCGCCAGCACTTGAAGGGCCGTGTCATCGCCATCACGGGCTCGAACGGCAAGACCACCACAAAAGAGTTGTGTCAGGCCGTTTTATCTTCCCATTTCGCCTCTTTTTCTACCGTGGGCAATCTGAACAACCACATCGGGGTTCCGCTCACATTGCTTCGAATACCGGCAGATGCTGATTTTGCCATCATTGAGCTGGGCGACAACCATCCCGGAGAGATTGCAGCGCTTGCGACTATCGTACAGCCCGATTTCGGAGTGGTCACCAATGTCGGCCTTGATCACCTGGAGGGCTTTGGAAGCCCTGAGGCAGTCTATGCGGCCCGTCAGGAGCTGTTTGACCATCTGGCAGCACACGGGGCCGCTGCTTTTGTACACAGCGACCTTGACTATCTGCTCAGCATGTCTTCGGATATCGGCACACGCATCACCTACGGAAAGGATGACAGCGCACAATATCGATACGAACTGATTTCAGCCGATCCCTATGTCAAATTCAAATCGCTGGCTCCTCATAATTTTGAAATAAATACCCGGCTGATCGGCCGTTACAACTTTCCAAATCTGATGATGGCTGCCAGCGCAGGTCTTTATTTTCAGGTACCCGCTCAAAAAATAAAATCGGCCCTGGAATCCTACACTCCGTCAAACAACCGCTCGCAGGTGCTGGATTACTATGGCAATAAACTGCTGCTTGATGCCTACAATGCCAATCCGAGCAACGTGGAGGCGGCCATAGAGAATTTTGCCCGTCTGAAAGCGGATCGCAAGTGGCTTATCCTCGGTGAAATGTATGAGCTGGGAAGCTATGCCGGACCTGAACACCGGAGAATTGCCGGGCTGGCGGCTTCCAAAGACTTTGACCTGGTAATAACCGTGGGGGGGCGCTACGAGGCGCTGGCACGCGAGATGGGGTTTCTTCATTTCAGCAATGCCCATGAACTCAAAAACTGGCTCGGGAAAAATCGCCCCGAAGGATTCTGGATTTTGGTAAAGGGCTCGCGCGCGCTGGCTCTCGAAAAGATTTTGAATTAACTCAACTTTTCAAAAGCACGCATCCATCTCTCCGGAATCTCATCTTTGCAGGCCAACTGGTAGTCGCCATAGGTGCAGGGAATGAGTTGATGCCGCTCGTAGCGCGATTCCTCGGCAACGGGCACCTGCATCCACCACCGGCCGCTGCGCTTGCTTTTGAGAAAAGTAATCTCAAGTTCGCTTTGCTCCTGCTTTACAATGTATTTGAGAAAGTCGTCTTCCCGGCTGATGGGATATTCTCCGGTGCGGCTGTAATAGCCGTCCAAAAAGTACCAGATCATATGTGCTACGAGTTGAGCGGTCTGGCCGCGGTCGTCATATTCCGGGTTGAGTTCATAAAAGCCGATGGAACTGAGCTTGTCGGTAATGCCCGCATAGCGTGCTATCTGACAGCCCTCTTCGCCAAAGAAACCATGGGGCGAGGGCTGCTGAATACCCGGGGCATCTGCCTGCTTCAGGGCAGAGATATCAAAACTCATCATATCGGCATCGCGAATGATGGCCTCTACTTCTTCAAGGTCTTTTCGAACCACCCCGAGCCGGTAAAATTCAAAGTAAAGTTTTTCGAGGGTGGCGATGTCTTCGGGAGATACAAAGTAACTCTGATAGCCCAGCTGGCTGAAATTGAATAAATAGTTGGGGGTTTCGGTGAAGATGCGGTAGAGAAAAGAGTGGGCGTCAATTTCTTCCTTCTGCTTGTAAATATCGATGGATTGATCTATCACGGTCATGTTTATCACCTGATCATTTTTGGCATAGCCCAGATATTGACCGTAGCTCAGATCGTGGCTGCCCCCGATGATGATGGGCGTAATTTTCTTTTGCAGCAACTCGCTGACGGTTTGTCCGAGGGCGGCATAGGTATCCGAAAGTGAGGCGCCCGATTTGATATTGCCGAGATCGACCAGGCGCAGGGGAAAATAATTTTTATCAAGATGATACAAATGTTTTCGAACGGCTGCGGGTGCGCCCGAGCAGCCTTTGTTGTTTATTGCACCCCGTTCTTCAGGTACTCCGATAATGGCCAGGTCAATGTTTTCCAAATCGGGAAAGGAGTCCGGTGTGTGAAATTCAATATTGCGTCCGATGTGCGTGCGAAGCAGCTTTTCGGGGTTGAATATCTCCTCGGGAGCAATGGGGTTGAGAAAGTCTTGCATGCGTTTATTGGGCTTTTCGCTAAAAATAGACAGCTGTAATTTGAGTATGGCCATGGCTTATCCACGGGAGGGTTGCCGTTGTATTAAATCCTTGATATGGCCCGCTTCCGGAAGCGGAAGGGCGGAGTGTCTTTTCCCGGGGCGTGTCTCTGTATATAAAGTGAGCTAAGTTTCCTTCAAACCGTGACTGCTTTATTACCTTTACGGCCATTAAAAAAATCAGGAAATGGAGTCACTTCTCAATGCGTTTAAAGACAAGAAGCCGGAGATCATTTTCGAATGGCATGACGAGGAAACAGAGGCCGAAGGATGGGTGGTAATTAATTCTTTACGCAACGGGGCGGCCGGTGGCGGCACCCGAATGAGAAAGGGGCTTAACCGGCATGAAGTGGAGTCGTTGGCCAAGGTGATGGAGATCAAATTTACCGTCTCGGGGCCACCCATCGGAGGAGCCAAATCGGGGATAAACTTCGACCCCTCTGACCCCCGGAAAAATGAAGTGCTGAAGCGTTGGTACAAAGTAGTGACACCGTTATTGAAAAACTATTACGGCACAGGCGGTGACCTCAATGTGGATGAAATAAAGGATGTCATTCCCATTACCGAAAAATACGGCCTCTGGCATCCGCAGGAAGGCATCGTCAATGGCTACCTGAAGCCCGTTGAAAGTCAGAAGATTCATATCATCGGGCAGCTTAGGCAGGGGGTTTCGAAAAAACTGGAAGACTCCAAATTTGCGCCCAGCATCGAACGCGGCTATACCGTTGCCGATTTTATCACCGGTTTTGGTGTGGCCGAAGCCGTCAGGCACTACTACGAAATATTTAAAAAAGAAAACCTGAAGGGCAAGCGGGCCATCATTCAGGGCTGGGGGAATGTCTCCGGTGGAGCCGGATACTATCTGGCTCAAAACGGAGTGAAGATAGTGGGTATCATTGACCGGGCAGCCGGGCTGATCGATACCAGCGGACTCTCGTTCGAAGAAGTAAAAGAGCTGGTCTTGCAGCGGGAGGGCAATCAGTTGAAGAGCGAAAAAGCCATCCCTTATGCCCGTGCCCATGAAGAAATCTGGGATATTCCGGCAGATATTTTTGTGCCGGGAGCCGCCTCACGCCTCGTAAGCAGGGAACACCTGGAGCGCATGCTTGCGGGCGGACTGGAAGTGATATCGGCCGGTGCCAATGTTCCCTATGCCGACAGCGACCTTTTCTACGGCCCTACGGCTGAATTTGCCGATCAACATTGTGCCGTTGTTCCTGATTTTATTGCCAACTGCGGCATGGCCCGTGTTTTTGCTTACCTCATGCAGGTGGATGCGGAAATATCCGACCAGGCCATCTTTGAGGATGTATCGGAAACCATCAGAAAAGGCTTGTCAGAGGTCTATGAGCTAAATCCCGGGAACCGCTTTCTGACAAAAAAAGCCCTGGAAATTGCACTCAAAAAACTATCATAAGAACGCATAAGCTAAGAAAAGATGAAAGGATTACTACTCAGTGGAATTTTTGTTTTGCTCACGTACTCGCTCCCGGCCGGCCTGAGCCCGCGCATGCCGGCAATGCACAGCAATGGAAGTGAGCAGGTGGAGAGGGTCCAAAACGAGCATGTTGCCAATATGGAATCTGGCAATGTGGAGGAAGAAGTCCAAGAGTCGGGCGAATCGCATGGAAAAGAACCGGCCTGGTGGTCCGTGATTCCTTTTGTTCTGCTTCTCGCCATGATTGCTACGGGACCTCTTTTTTATCCCCATTTCTGGCATAAGTATTATCCGGTCATCGCTTTTCTTCTGGGCACCCTCGTAGTCTTCTACTATCTCTTTTTCCTGGCCGATTATCACCATCCCCTGCATGCCTTTGGCGAGTATTTTTCCTTTATTACGCTGGTCGCAGCCCTCTTTATTGCTTCGGGCGGCATACTGATCAAGGTGGACAAGGCGGGCACTCCGATGGTAAACGTCCTGCTCCTGATTTTCGGAGCGCTTCTGGCCAATGTGATTGGCACTACGGGTGCTTCCATGTTGCTTATCCGGCCCTTTATCCGTGTCAACAAAACCCGGATTAAGCCTTATCATATTGTCTTTTTCATTTTCATGGTCAGCAATGTGGGCGGAGTACTGACGCCCATCGGTGATCCGCCTCTTTTTCTGGGATTCCTTAAAGGGGTGCAATTTTTCTGGACACTCGAGCATTTGTGGACCTACTGGATCTTTGGCATAGGCCTGCTGGCTGTGGTTTTTTATTATTTTGACAAACACAATCATGCCGGGCATGTGGAACCGGAAGAGGATAATGCACGGTATTCCGGTAAAATCACGATAAAAGGTAAGCACAGTGCCATATGGCTGCTCGTTATTATCGCTGCCGTTTTCATTGACCCGAATATCTTTTCGTGGGTGCCGGCTCTCACCATCCACGGGGTTGATATTTCTTTTGTGCGTGAGCTGATTATGATCGGAGCATCCATTGCGGCATTCACTACGGCCGACAAAGAGGCATTGAAAGGCAATGAGTTTGATTTTGAACCCATCAAGGAGGTCGCCTATTTGTTTGTAGGCATTTTTGCCTCTATGATGCCGGCCCTTCAACTGATTGCCGGTTTTGCAAAATCCCCTACCGGAACTGAGCTGATCAATGCCAAGTCCCTCTACTGGGCTACGGGCCTGCTCAGCGGTGTGCTTGACAATGCGCCTACTTACCTGAACTTCCTCGCAGCCGGAATGGGCAAGGCCGGATACAGCATCGACTATACGGCCGATGTGCTGGCTTTTGCGGCCAACAATAAGGAAATGCTGGCAGCTATTTCCGTTGGAGCGGTCTTTTTCGGAGCATTTACTTATATCGGAAATGCCCCCAACTTTATGGTGAAATCCATTGCCGAACAGGTAGGCGTAAAAATGCCTTCCTTTATGGGCTATGTGCTGCGCTATTCCATTCCCATTTTGCTGCCGGTTTTGTTTGTCACCTGGCTGGTTTTCGACTTCTTCGGATTATTTAATCTCATGTTCGGATAGTCCGGTTAGGAAGTGAAAAAGAAAAAGCCCGGTAAAAAGTTGCCGGGCTTTTTGCTGTATTGTCTTGCTGCTTTACTTCATCAGTTCCACTGAGCGTTCGATAAAGGCAGTAAGTTTTTCGCCCTGCAATTTGTTTTGCGACAAAAGGGCAATGTCGTACAACTGTTGAATGATTCGCGCTTTCTTTTCATCACTTTTGGCACGAATCAGGGTGCTCATTACCGGATGGTTCGTATTTACAATCAAGGTATAGTGATCGGGCATCTCTCCCATCATGGCCATTCCGCCCAGTTGCGACATCTCTTTCATTCTGCGGCTAAACTCGGAATGGGTCATCACCACAGGCTGGTCTTCGGGGCTCATGGGCTTGAGCTCGATTTCCACATTCTCGTCCCTGATCTTTTCCCTGAAAAGGGATTCCAGTTTTTCACGCTCTTTCTCCGTAAGCAACGATTCGCTCTCTTCTCCTTTGTCGATTAACTTGTCCACCGACCCGGCATCGACCCGCTTAAACTGCCACTTGTCATTTTTCTGCTCAAGCAGACTGATGAAATGGGTGTCGATGATTGTGTCCATCAGCAATACATCATAGCCTTTCTTCTGAGCTGCGGCTATGTAGGTATGCTGTTGATCCTTGTCGCTTGCATATAGAATGACCAGCTTTCCGTCTTTATCGGTCTGGAGCTCTTTTGTTTTTTCTTCGTATTCCTTCATCGTGAAATACGTTCCTTCCACGTTTTTCAGCAGACAGAAATTTTGAGCTTTTTCATAAAAT
>JALSIH010000173.1 GCA_026981615.1 Chitinophagales bacterium | reverse complement strand
AGACGGCACTGCGATCTTCAATGAGAGCGGTGCGGCCCTGGATTTTCGCATCGAAAGCGATACCCGCAGCCATGCCTTTTTTGTGGATGGCAGCACCGACCGCATCGGTTTGGGGCTGAGTGCTCCGGGAGCAGACCTGCATATTAAGCAGGGAGCTACCATCGGCAGCAGGGGCATCCGCATTGAGCTGGACGCAAACAGCAATCATTGGGACACATATATTGACGGGGCCGATGACTACAATTTTTCGTTCAACGGTACATTGAAATCCTATATCAACGACTTTGACGGAAGCTATGTGCAGGCTTCGGACAGACGCCTGAAAGAGAATATCAGGCCGCTGGGCAGGACCCTCGATAAGGTGAGCCGCCTTAGTGCCTACAGATATAACTTCATCGGCAGCCGGCCGGAGCAGATAAGTTACGGACTTATCTCACAGGAAGTGGAGCTCTATTTTCCGGAGATGGTACAGGAGAAAAACGGATATAAGATGATTTCCTATAACCAAATGATTCCCGTTTTGCTGGAGTCCGTCAAAGAACTGAACGGGAAAATCCGTTCGCTTGAACAGCGCATTGCCGACCTGGAAAAAATAATACAGGAGAAGAGATAAGTCAAAGCCTGCTTCTCTGCTTGTTCCGGCTCCCGCTTCAGCCCGCCCTGCCTTGCATCAGGCATAGGTAAAAGTGGCATGGATGAGGCGATTATCGTATTCGAGTACTTCCCCGCTGTAGCCATCGGCCGAGAAGATGTGCAGATTTCCCTTGTTAATGGCCTTTTTGCAATATCGCCAGCCGCTGGCAAGGACCCAGTACCAGTCCTCAATTTTTATCCTTTCTTCGGGCAGAGGCGCATTTCCCGTAATACACAGGCTCCGGATGCTGGCTTCATGGTGATGGGCATAGATGTCGGAATTGCGAAATATCTGCATGGCAAGGATGTACCCGTCTTTGCTGATGATCACGCCCTCCTGGTTTTGCAGCCTCTCGGGCAGGGTGATGTTCATTTCCTGCTCTTCTCTCTTCACCTTGTCCACTAAGGCTTTGAGCGCACCGGTGGGAGAGTAAGCCCTTTTATGCTCGCGCTCAATTTCGATTTGACGCCAGATATCCTGTTGTAAACGGTATTTTAAATAACCGGATTCAGTGCCCGCCCTTTTTAGGCGGTTGACGCTCCGGAGCAAAAAGAAAGGGGCATCTGTGTGATCCGGTGAGAAATGTTCTGAAAGAAGCGCCCACCGACCGGCTTCGGTACATTTTACCGGAATTTTGGCTGTGCTGCGTTTTTTGATCAAAGCGCTTTCTATGACCATCCGGTTTTGTTTGGCTCCGATGATGGACTGCCCTATGGGTATGAGAATATCCTTGCGGCTGCGGTTTTTAATCTTTACTCTGCTTACCGTTCCGGAAGAATCTATTTCGCTTACCCTTACCGGGGCATCTGATGCAATGCTGCGCAGGGTTTCAAACGGGAATCGTTTTTCGGGGGACTTTGAAATGAGGGGGTAAACTTTGAAATTTCGATAGTAAGACGGGGTGCCGATCTGATAGGAAAACATTTCGAGGTAAAGCTCATGGGTCATGTTCAAAAATTTTGACGGTGAAGAAATGGTATAAGCTAAGAACTTGAGTATAAGCTCATAAGTTCATTATTTTCATGTCAAAATAGTTGACAAATAAAAACGGATGCAGTCTATTTGCATTGCTGAGTACAAATACGATTTTGGCACAAATCTTGTCGTTGGGGCAGATCATTTTTCGGTCTTCAGGTGCAAGTCCCGAACCCGTAAGGGATCCGGTAACTTGTCCCTTTTTTAGGCGGCAAATAATAATTTGATGCTTTGCCCTTCATTTGTCATTTGACAGAAAAAAAATATTTTTTTTAAAAAAATGGATTTTTTTCTCGCATAACGTCCTTCCGCATATTTATCCGGCTGCAAAGGGACCTTTTTTCATTCGGGCAACACTCAGAACGCGGTGAATGAGTTTCCAACTTCTTCCTCCAAAGTTGCGGCAATCCCTGTCGAAGCAAAAGTGAAGCAGCAATGCGAAAAGGGGAATCTTCGCTGCTTTGCATGCCGGGTTCACCATCGTTCTTTTTATTCCGGCCTGCGGCTGCGATATCCGCTTATTTGGCCACAATCGCCCGGGGTGTATTGCCCGCATCCACGGTCAGGGGGTCGCCATTGTTGTGTCGGTGTCGGAAGAAAGCATCCGTGGCGGTATTGATGACGGCCGCGGCCCGCCTGTATCGAATTTGAGAACAACGAATCATTCATCCAACGGCCGTTGCCCGGCTCTTTCTGATGAAGGAAGCAAAGCGCAGTAGCCGGGTGCATAAAAGTATAGACAGGGTCTATGCAGCCGTAATTTTAATGACTGAAATATGTATCGGGCTCCCGTTGAGGAGGGTCATTTCTCCCTGCTCTTCTTTGCCGCTCAGCAGGTAGTTCTCTCCGCTGTTGATGGCTTCCCGTGAGCGGGGTGTCATCTCATTGAGCGATTCCAGCCACGCTTCGCTGTGGGCATCCCGGCATTCTTCCGGACTCCCTTTCATATGAAAGCGCTCGAAGGTAAGACTCATGACAATGGCCTTGTGATAGCGGGCATAATTTTCCGCACCGCTAAAAAACTCCATGGCGATGGGTTTGCCGTGTGCGGCTACGAGAACGCCTTCTTGCCCGTGTATCGCTTCGGGAAATTGTATTCGTTCTTTTTTCAGGTTCTCGTGCTTCTTTTTTACCAGATCATGAAGTGCAGAAGTGCCGGAATCTACGCTTCCCAGCTTTTTATAGTGCTGAACGGAATCCCATATTATTTTCTGAAGAGAGGCCGGCCGTAGTGTATTATTTCCTTGCCGAAAGGATCTTTCTCTCATTTCTGAAAGCCTCATTTTTTCTCTCCTTATCCAGAGAGGATCCATCTCTGCTGACGGAGCGAAGTCATTCATCCCGCTATATCTCCACCTCCCGCTTTCGGTGCACGATACATCAATCGTGCTGCTGCTTCCTGCTTTGATCAGGAAGTCGCGGTTGGGGGTCCTGTTTTGTTTGGCCCCGATGAGGGCCTGACCGTTGGGAATGAGAAGCGGCAGTTCGCCATTGTTTCTGACCTCTATGCTGCCCACTTGCGCATTTTCTTTTTCAGATATCTGCACTTTTTCTTTGATCCCCGCAGACAGAAGGGTGACATACGGGGGGCGCTCTTCTTCATTGAAAAAGAGCGGGTAAATAAGATAATTTCCGAAAGGACGGGCATCTCCGATGCGGAAAGGTGAAAAGAGAAGGGTTTCCCGGATGAACATAAGTCAATAAATTTGACGTGAAAAAATCAGTTAAATGATGTAATAACAACTAAAAGTAAATTAAAATACAAACATAAGTCAAAATATTTGACTTATAAAAATAATTTGGCATTATTCCGTATCTTTATCGTATGGATCGTTTTGGAGCCAATATTGCTTTCCTGAGAAAGAAGCTCGGATGGTCTCAGCAGGATCTTGCCAAAAGATTGGATGTCAGACGTACCACCATCTCCAATTATGAAAAGGGCATCTCCATGCCGCCCTACAAGACTCTGAAAAAAATCGCTTCTCTTTTCGCTGTGGATATTCATGAACTTACTGCAAATGATTTGAAAAATATGCGGCAAGTCATGCATAAATCGGCAAAACTCAGGCATGAAGAAGATATTGACCTGGAGGCAGCGTTTTCGCATGATGAGGCTCAGACAAGTCATACAATTATCTCTTGGAAAAAAGATTCTGCTCCTTTGCCTCTAAGGGAAAGTAAGGAAGCAAAGTTTGAAGAGCCGATCTTTAAAGAGGATCTTAGCCTCGGAGAATTTCATGATATTATTGACTCTGACGGTCTTGAAGCCATCGTTCATAAACTTGAGAATGAAATAAAGAAGCAGCGTAGCCGCTTAGACTTCCTCGAAGGGAGACTGAAATTTATTAAGAATATCTTTGCCGGTGCAGAAAAATATGGGTACAGCACAGAAAAATACCGGCCAAAAGATACGGCCCGCGTTTCCGGCAAAGACGTTATTAACGAATAAGTTGTACGCTTCCCTTACCTCGATAGACCTGCTTTGAAGCATCATCCGTCACCACTTCATACACATAGGTATAGTTGCCCGGGTCCTGGTCTTTCCCCCTGAAACTGCCGTCCCATCCATTGCTTTGTTCTATCGGCCCCGAATAGCTGTACACCAGCTCCCCCCAACGATTGTAGACCCGGAATACGTTTACCGTCACCGACCCGCGGCTGATCAGGAAGAAGTAATCGTTCAGCCCGTCACCATTGGGCGAGAAAGCATTGGGGATGGCCACGAAACCATCGAGGATGGTGATGAAGAGGGAGTCCACGCCCCGGCATCCATCGCTGTTGCGTACAAAGACATAGACATAGGTCGAAGAGTCGGGTTGGGCGAAGAGCACGGAATCGTGCGGATTGCTGCCGGGAACCAGTGCGGAAGCGGGAAACCAGATGAAACTATCGACATCCGGAGCGGTTTTGATATAGAGCCTGGCCTGTTCTCCCAGATAAATGGATGTATCGGGTGTGATGCTGAAATCGGGCAGCGCCTTGACCGTTACACTGATGCTGGCCGAATCACTGTAGCACTCGTCCGAGACCATGACCGAATAGGTAGTGCTCAAAGTAGGCAGAATCTTCGTTACGGAATCCTTGGGAGAAATGATACCGGCACCGACAGGGGTCCATTGGTAAACCAGGCCACCGCTGGCCTTCAGCTCGCCCGTATCACCGATACAAAGGCTGGCATCACCGGTTATGCTTGCCTGCACATAGGGTTTGAAGCGCACGAAGGCCGTGGCCGTGTCTTCACATCCGAAGTCGCTGATGGCCGTAAGCACAACCCTGTAGGTATCCGGCACTCCGTACACATGGCCCGGCTGCGGGTCGTTGCTCGTATTTCCGTCACCGAAATCCCATTGGTAAGAGGCAATGCTTCCCGATACGATGCCCGAGAGATTGCGGAAGGGCAGCTCTTCATAGGGACAGAGGACGCTGTCGATGGCAAAAGCGGCCAGCGGCAGGGGATAGGGCGATACCGTTCGGCTGACCACGGTATCACAACCGAAATTGTTGACAATGCGCAGGGTCACCTCAAAGGGGCCGGTGCTGTCGAAAATGAAGGAGGCGGGATTGCCGCTGGCATTTCCCATTCCGGCAAAATCCCAGCTCCAAGTGACTACGCTGTCACCGGAAAGTTGAGAATTTTCGGTGAAGACGATGGCCTCGTTCTCGCAGGCCGGGTCAAAATCGAAGAAGGGGTCGGGAATCGGAAAAGTATTGACACTTACATAGGCCGTATCGAGATAGCAGGTATCCGAGATTAAAACCGTATAAACGGTGTTTTCCAGGGGCATGGCCCACGGGTTGGCAATGCTGTCGTTGCTGACACTTTCCGGAGGAAACCATTGATAGAAAATGCCTCCGCTGGCCTGCAGCCGGGCCCGGTCGTGCACACAAATGGTGGTATCTCCTCCGGCACTTCCAATCACGATTTTCGGAATAATGTAGTTCTTCGTCAGGCTGTCGATGCATCCCTTGTCGCTTCTTACGCGCAGGGTGACCGGAAAAGTGCCCGTACTTTGATAGATGTGTGCCACGGTGTCGCCAGCGGCTCCGGTGCCGTCACCGAAAGTCCAGCTCCACGCCACGGCACTGTCGCGTGCAAAAACCGATTCATCGATAAATATGGCTTCTTTGAGGAGGCAGGCCGGCTTGATGGTTTGAAATTTTACGTCCGGCACTTCAAAAGGAATAACTTCTTTGCTGATGGTGGAGTCGCATCCAAACTGGTTGCTTACCGTCAGAAAGACCTGGTGGGGGCCGTTGTCGTTGAAAATATGAAGGGGATTCATGGTCGTATCCACGCTGCCGCCCGGAAACTCCCATTTCCACGATTGAATGCCCGATGCCGAAAGGTCGCTAAATGCGATGGCCTCGTTGGCGCATTCGGGCACATAGCTGAAGTCGGGAACCGGATCGGGGTAGATATCGATAGCGACAGTGGCCGTATCGGAGGCGCAGTCATCGCTGACAATGACCGTATAGACAGTCGGCACGGCCGGGCTGGCCACGGGATTGGCAATGTTTGCCTGCGAAAGGCTGCCGGGAGGCATCCAACTGTAGCTGCTTCCGCCCGAAGCCATAAGTTGAATGCCTTTGTCTTTGCAGGTACTTGTATCCGGCATCACCATGGCCACGGGATTGGGCTTCACATACAGTGTTTTGCTGACGGAGTCCATACATCCCTGATCGGAAATGGCGATCATTCGAATGACATATGTGCCCGTGTCGCTGTAGATATGCTGGGGATTGCTTCCGCTGCCCCGGGGGCTGCCGTCACCGAAATCCCACTCGAAGGAGGCGATGCTGCCCGAAGCGATGCTCGATTGATTGTTGAACTGTACGGGCTGATTGAGACAGACCTGCTGATAATTGAAAGCGGGGAGCGGTTTGGGGTGAAAAGTCACCAGTTTCAGAATTCGCTCCGAACAGCCCTGATCGGTGAATATTTCGAGGCTGACCGTAAATGTACCGCCCGAGTTGTACTGATGTACGGGGTTGGCCAGGTCGGAGGTGTCGCCATCCCCGAATTTCCACGAGTAGCGCGTGATGTTTCCGGCCTCGCTTACCGAGGTGCTTGTGAATTGAACCGCTTCACCGGGGCAAACTTTGACATAGTCGAAATCGGGCCTGACGGCATTGCGGATCACCGCTTTGGCATAGGCCGTGTCACCGCAGCCCTGGGCATTGAGTGCGGTAAGCGTGACCGTATAGGTGCCGGGTCCCGGATAGGTATAGCTCGGGTTGAAAGAGGAGGAAGTGTCGTTGTTCGTAGTCGGATCGCCAAAATCCCAGAAAACACTCACGGCATTCGTGGCATCGGCCTGGTAATTGACCGTAAAGGGCCGGCAAAGCACCAGCGTATCGGGCAGGGGCTGCACAAAAGCCAGGCGGGGACAGAAAAGCACCTGAAAGTGAAAGTCGCGGAGATGCGTGGCAATCAGCTTGCCGTTCCGGTATTCTTTGACACATATCCCCACGACATAGCGACCGGCCTGGGTGGGTTTCAGGCGTATGATCCCCAGCGAATCAATGGTCATGGGCGGGCTGCTGGGCAGCGGAAAGGTGGCCGAATAGGGAGCCGAAAAAGTGACGGGATCCAGTGGCGGGGGAGTAGGAGTGTTGGTAACCGGGGAGCCGGGGTCGGTATTGGCACCGTTAAACGGAGCACACAATTCGTAAACCAGTGAGTCACCGTCCGGATCGCTGGCCGAAGAATTCACTTCCAAATCCTGGTCCGTACAGATAAGAATAGGCGGGTCGGCATTGAATTTGGGACTGTTGTTGCAGAGGGGCTGCCCCGGCTCTATGGCCGGGATGTGGGCCCATACCGACATGCCTTCGTTTCCCGAGTTCACGATATTGCTGATATCATCGGCCCGGCAGCAACGATGCCATACGAGGTCGTAGCCCAGTTCCGAAGGCGGAATCACCTGCGTGAAACGGTAAATGCCTTCTTTGATGCAGACCTCCGGCTCCTGCACACAGGGATAGTCGACATTGACGGGGACATCATTCTCCTGAGTCAGCGCTACCGTTACAAAACGGTAAAGTGTGCCGTCTCCATTGTAGATGCCCACGGTTATTTGTGCATCGAACGACTGTGCCCCCGTGGTTTGCTTGCAATCACGATAGACCTTGAGGGTAATCCGGTAGGTACTGTCGTTGACACATTCGTAGAATATTTCCGATCCTACCAGATGGGCGGCAAAGGAGTTGCCGTGGAGAAAGAGAAAAGCGGCCAGTATAAAAGAAGAGAGAAACTTTCGCATCTGTCAAAAATATCATTTTCCGGCATTCGCAGGGCTGCTTTCGGCAAAAGCTCAATCAAAGCAATGTAAAATTATCCCTAATGCGTTTCTTATTCCTGCGGAAGTGCCCCCTTTTTCGCTGTTCATTCTGCCAGCAATTGCTTTACCAAGGCAGGTATTGCCTTGCCGGCTTTCCCGGGCAGGTAGTGCAGGTACGGGATGGGCGGAAGGCTTTCCCTGTCCGGATTTACAAGAAAAACAGGCCGGCCGGGCGGCATATAACGGAGCAGGGATGCGGCAGGGTATACCTGCAGCGAAGTGCCGACAATCAGCAGGCGGTCGGCAGCCTGCACCATTTTAGCGGCTTCTTCCATGGCAGGCACCTCCTCGCCAAACCAAACGATGTGGGGGCGCAGTTGCGAGCCTCTTTCACAGAGGTCACCGGGGCGGATATCGCCCCGCCACGGATAGATGAGCTGCGGGTCGCTGCTGCTGCGCGCTTTCAGAATTTCGCCATGAAGGTGCAGCACCTTGCCCGATCCGGCCCGTTCGTGCAGGTCATCCACATTTTGCGTAATGATCTGCACCTCAAATTTTTTCTCCAACTTCACCAGTGCATAGTGGGCCGGGTTGGGTTTTGCCTGCAGCACCTGCCGCCTGCGCTCGTTGTAAAAGCGCAGTACCTGTTCGGGATGGCGCGCCCAAGCCCCGGGCGTGGCGACCTCTTCGATGGAATATTGCTCCCAGAGGCCTCCCTTGTCGCGAAAGGTGGATATGCCGCTTTCGGCACTGATGCCCGCACCGCTGAGTACTGCAATCTTTTCCATCCGTCTATGCTTTTATCTCATCGGCCTCGAGGGGGGTAAACGCAAAGCGCTTTCCGTTGAAAAGGCCCTTGTCGCTGAGTTTCAGCTCCGGAATGACCAGCAGGGCCATAAACGAGAGGGTCATATACGGGGCATGCAGTTGGGAGCCCATGGCCTTGGCCATCCGGGTCAGTTCGGAATAGCCCCTGCCCGCAGCTCTGGCGTCTTTGTCGCTCATAATGCCGGCCACCGGCAGCGGAAAGAGCTTTTCTTCTTTGCCGGAGACGGCCGAAATGCCGCCCCGGGCCTCAATTACAAGATTGACGGCACGGCTGAGGGCTTCATCGCTCGTACCCACGGCCAGTATGTTGTGCGAGTCGTGGCCCACCGATGAGGCGATGGCCCCTTCTTTCAAGCCGAAATTTTTTATAAATGCAATGGCCGGGGCTTTGTCTTCATAGCGATTGACTACGCTCATTTTCAGGATGTCGTGCTCCGGGTCGGCCACCAGGTTTCCGTCTTCTGTTTTGCTTGCGGCAAGTGTCTCACGCGTGATCAGCTCACCGTCCAGCGCTTCGATTACCCGTATCTGTGCGGCCGTGGATTCGAAGCGGAAGTCAGCGGCCTTCTTCAGACCGGTATTGAAATTATTGGGAAGCGGAAAGTCCACAGGCTCAATTTTTGATTTTCCGTCAGCGAAGACGCATTGCCCGTTGATGTAAGTTTCCAGCACCTCAAATTCCTTCAGGTCACGTACAATGACAAAGTCGGCCGGGTCTCCGCTGCGCAGCAATCCGAGGTCCAGCCCGTAATGCAGCGCGGGATTGAGGCTGGCGGCCCGCAGAATGTCGAATAAGTCATGGCCCTTCTCCAGCGCACGGGCACAGAGCCGGTTGATATGGCCGATCAGCAGGTCATCGGGGTGCTTGTCATCGCTGCAAAACATGATTTTTTCAGGATATTCGGCCAAAAGGGGGATGAGGGCTTCGAAATTTTTGGCGGCCGAACCTTCCCGGATAAGAATTTTCATCCCTTTGCGGATTTTCTCCAGCCCTTCCTCATAGCTAAAGCATTCATGGTCGCTGCTGATGCCGGCAGCAATGTAGCGATCGAGCTCGGCTCCCGTAAGTCCGGGCGCGTGGCCGTCCACGGGTTTGCCGTATTTGCGGGCCAGGTCGATTTTTTTCATTACCTCCGGGTCTTTGTGGATCACCCCGGGGTAGTTCATCATTTCGCTGAGGTAGCGGATATCTTCCATTTGCAGAAGTTTGTCAATGGCTTTCGAATCAATGACGGCTCCCGCTGTTTCGAAGGAGGTGGCAGGCACACAGGACGGGGCCCCGAAGTTGAATTTAAAAGGGACTTTTTTTCCGTTTTCAATCATAAACTCCACGCCCGGCACTCCCAGCACATTGGCGATTTCATGTGGATCGGAGACGGTGGCTACCGTGCCGTGCCGAACGGCTATGCGGGCAAATTCGGAAGGTACCAGCATGGAACTCTCAATGTGGATGTGTGCGTCCACAAAGCCGGGCAGGATGAATGCTTCCCGATCATGTTCCGCCTCATTGATGGATATGATTTTCCCGTTTTTGACGGTGATTTCACCTTTGTAGATGCGTCTTGCATGGATGTCTGCGATTTGACCTTGGATTGTCATCGTTGTTGATTAATGGTTGAGCGTATGTGTTGAAAGTCCAAAATTACGGCTAAGAGAGGGAGCTCGGAAGGAAGCCGGCTGAAGAATTTATGCATCAGGGGCGCAGTTGCTTCAGGGCTTCTTCTGCCGTGTGCACCGGTTTCCGGCAGGCCTTGTTTTGGCAGACGTAGAAGGTCAGCTCTTTGCGAAACTTGTCTTTGAGCAATTCCAGCGAACTTTCCTCTTCGGCACCCGAAAAGAGCACATCGGGGAGGTAGCGGGCGGCCAGCTTCAGCATCGCCTCACGGGCTCCGGGCCCGGTAATGGCCACTTCGTAGGGCGGATGAACCTGCAAAAGGAGCAGGCGTGCCCAGTTTGAAAAGAAAGGCGGCTGCTGCAGGAGCTGTGCTTTCACATTGTGCAGCATCTGCCGTGCCATGGACAGGTAGTCGTCCCGGTAGTAGTATTGCCCCAGCCTGAAAAGGGCCATGGCCATGGCCGAATTGGACGAGGGGATGACATTGTCGCTGATTTCCATTTTGCGGGCAATCAGCGAAGGCCCCGTGTCGCTGGTGTAGAAGAAAAGCCCGCTTTCCTTGTCGAAGAAGTGCTGCAGGACATAGGCGGCCAGCCCCCGGGCCGTTTCGAGCCAGTGCTCGTCAAACGTGGCCTCATAGAGTTTGATGTATGCGTTGATAAGCAGGGCATAGTCATCGAGAAAGGCAGGGATAGAAGCCTTTCCGTCTTTGTAGTTGCGCAGCAGGCTGAAATCTTTGCCCATCATATTGTCTTCCAGAAAGCGGGCATTCACGAGGGCTGTTTCAAGAAATGCCGGCTCGGCAAAGGCGAGGTACGCATCCGTAAATCCCTCCAGCATCAGTGCATTCCAGGCCGTCAGTACTTTGTCATCGAGGCCGGGCCGTATGCGCAGGCTTCGGGCCTCCAGCAGTTTTTTCTTCGATCTTTCAATGATTTCCGCGGCTTCTTCCGGTGTAAGGCCATGCCGCGATGCCACACCATCCAGGCTTTCATTTATGCGTAGTACATTTTTCCCGTCTTCCCAATTGCCCTGTTCCTGCACATCATAATAGTCCGTAAAGAGCGGAGCATCGTCAGCGAGGAGATCCCGGATTTCCTCTGCCGTCCACACATAAAACTTACCTTCCTCGCCTTCGCTGTCGGCATCGAGCGAGGAATAGAAGCCGCCATCGGGCGATCGCAATTCGCGATTGACAAAGGCGAGGGTCTCGAATACCACTTCGCG
>JALSIH010000172.1 GCA_026981615.1 Chitinophagales bacterium | reverse complement strand
CCTCTGTATGACTGAAAGCTTCGACCGCGGACAGAGCTGGAGCAATAAAATCAGAATCAATGACGACCCGCGGGGCAACGGCATCATGCAGGACCTGCTTTGGGCCGGTTTCGATGCCGAAGGGAACTTGATTGCAGCCTGGCGCGACCGAAGAAACGGCAGCCCTGGTTCTTATATCAGCGACTACGAAATTTGGGCCGCTTACCGCCACCGCGACTCCCTGCTTTTTTCCGAAAACTTTCGCCTAAGCGACACCCTCATCCCCTTTCATGACATACTCAAAGGAAGCGGCAATGATTTTATGTGCATCCGCCTGCGCAGCGATACCCTTCATGCCGTATGGGGCGACACACGCGGGGATAAACTGAATATCCGGTATCAGAAAAGCGGCACGGACGGCACGGTGCTTTCCGTCCAAAATCCGGCCGGTGAAAACACTTCCCCTTTTTTTATATTCCCCAACCCGGCCCGGCAGCAGATAATCATCCGCGGGGAAGAAATCCGGCAGATCCGGCTCTTTGATGCCGAAGCCCGCCTGATCCTGGAAAAGCATTTTAAGGGACAAAGGAATAATCTAACCCTCGACCTGGGCGACCGGGGAGCCGGTGTCTATTTTCTGGAAATAAAAAGCAAAGCTTTCAAAACCCTTGAGAAAGTAATTCTTACGGAGTAGTCTCCCATTTGCGCTTGATTACAAAACGGGCCATCACCGGCAGGTGATCACTCACCGTCCCCATCTCCGGTACGACCCGGCAGTCGATGACCCGCAACCGGGCACTGTCGCTCAGTAAGTAGTCGATGCGAAAGGCAGGCTCTTCGGAAGAAAAAGTGAAAGAAGCGGAAGAAGAATCCCCTTCATCACAGGAAGTACGGTATCCGCTTTCAAGAAATGCTTTCACGGTTTTCTCAGCTGTTTGCGTGCCGGAATCATTCCAAAAGGCATTAAAATCTCCGGCAATGAGCCCGGGACGCTGCTTTGAACCGGAGGAGACATAATCCAGAAGTTCGAGGGCCTGTTTTTCGCGGGTATTGCGGTCATAGGCTTCGAGATGCACATTGATGAGGCCAAATGTATCGCTTCCCCATTGTATTTCAAGCTTCTGAAAAAGGCGCTGCAAATAGAATGCTTTCCAGTAAAAAGGCCGGGGCAGCGTGGCCCGGTGCAGAATGCGCCCGTTGCCCAGGATGGGATATCGTGAGAGTACGGCCAGTCCGCTGTACACCGATCCGAAGTGAACCTTAGGGGGCCAGTAAGGAAAGGGCACATAGCGGTCGTCCCAGTTGACCGCCATGGCGGCATAGGGATAGCCGCAGGCGCGGGCCAGGCTGTCGAGCTGCATCATGCGGCAGGAACGGTGGGAGCCAAAGTCCATCTCCTGAAAAAGAATCACATCGGGATAGAGCTCCCTGATGACGGCTATGGCGCTGTGCAGGTTGTTCTCGAAGAGGGTGCAGGGCCGTTCAACGGCCTTGTTGTTGCTCATGCCGCTGAGCCAACCGATGTTCCAGGTCATCACGGAAAGTGTGTCGGAAAACGCACTGCCGGCCTGTCCGTAGGAATATATGCGGCTGTACCCGCGGAGCGAATGTGCCGGAGCGGAGGCCCAATAAAGAAATGATAATAAAACAAGCAGGAGGGACAGAACAGCTATCAGGATATAAGCAGCCGGGCGTTTC
>JALSIH010000171.1 GCA_026981615.1 Chitinophagales bacterium | reverse complement strand
ATAGTATTTTTTCAAGGCCTCGGCCAGACGCAGGGAATCCTCGGTAAATGCAAAAACCTGCACATCGTACTTGCTAAGCTCTCCTTTCAGATAGACATAGTTCACCTCATCTTCAAGGTCCTTGTCACTGATACCTTCCTCTCCTTTGAAGTAGCCGATTACCAGGGGATCGCTGCCTATCTCGTCCCGCACCTCTGCAAACAGATATTCGGTCAGATAGTCGGGCTGCAAAAGCAGATTGGCAAAAAGACGTTCGCTCTCGCGCTCCTTCCTGTCGTTGAATACATTGAGGAGAATGCCCGTAAGTACCGATGTGTAAAGGAGCGCAAGCAATATTTGATAAAGCAGGGACACTTGCCTGCCGCCCCTCAGGAGATAATGAATGAGGAGGAGTAGAAAGAGAGCGGGCAGGACAATGAGCAGTCCGGGATAAATGCCCGTCACGTAAAAAAGAAAAGGCAGAAAAATAAGAAGGGCCGGGAGCAGAGACAAAAGAAAGTGTTTCCTGCCGGGAGATTCCCGCTCGATCCATTGCATCACTTTCACCGTAAAAAGAAGAACGGCCGAGATAAAGACTCCGGCCAGGAGCACGGCCAACCAACCGTAAACTCCGATCCGGAGAAACTGTGTGAGATTGAAGTGGAGATTGGAATCGAATATGAGGGTTTGCAGAAAAAGGTAAAAGGCGAGGTGGAGCAAAAATACGGAAGCCAGCAGGAGGCTTTGCAGGAGGAAGCGCAAGCGCCACTCTCGCGGCAGGCGGAGATTTACATGGCGGAAGAAAAAGCAGACGGCCAGGCCGAAGACCCCGACATTGAGAAGGAGATGCCCCAGAGAAGGAGCCCAGCTGGCCGAGGCATATATGCCCGGACTGAAAAGTACCGAATGGCTGACAAATCCGGGCAGAAAGACCCTGCGTATTCCATATGCAAGCAGGACAAAAAGAAGCCAGCGAAAAAAGACCGGCACCTTGGCCGGCAGCAAAGGAGAAAGCAGAAGATGCCATGCACCGGCCAAAAGCAGAAAGAAAGCTCCGAAGAGGGCCAGCAGGGCCATGGCGGGCACGTTGGCAGCGCCTTCTTCCCCGTTGCTGTAAATATAAAACAGCGTTTCTCCCTCGGGCCCGCGGATGCGCACACTCCGGTCTGCTTCCATGGGCGGGGTCAGTGAAAAGTGCAAACCCCCGGGGATGCCCTCAAAGTTCAGTTCGTTGTGCAGGTAGCGGTTTTCTACCTGATAGGCGTAGCGGACCGGCAACAAAGCGACTGCATAGGTATGAAGTCCGTTGATAGGGTGCTCTGCCGCACGCACTTTGTAATAGGCGTTGTTGAGCCGGGTCAGCGGCTCGTGGCGCCTGGCAAATCGCAATACAGGCGGAATATCCGTCTGGTAACTGTTCCACCAGATCAGGGAATCGCCCAGAAAGAAGCCATAGACATAGGGCTTCTCCATCCACGTTTTGAGGAGGGCCTCATTGATATGTCCGTTGAGGAGGCTGTCGGGAAAACTTGCATCTGCCAGGTCCCGGTCTATTTCGGAGAGGCGGCTGCGAATTTGCGATTCGATCTTTTCGCCCGCCTCGACCAGGTCGGGCAATTTAACGGATTGCCTGTAAGCATATATGGCAAAGAAATAAAGAAGGCCGGCAGCCAGGAGGTAGTGAAGCTGATATTTCCTGATGATTTTCATTATTTGCTGCAGACCGGGCTTTTTCTTTTTCTGCTTTTACTTTCTTCGATGCTCCGCCATGCTGCAAGAAAAGTGCCACCCCTCATACCGCAGCAAGTATCTGCCGAAGCATCGAAAACCGCCCGCCCCCGCGCATCGTCAGAGCTCTTCTGCTTCAGCAATCAGTTCGGCCAGGTCTCTCACGGCCACCTCATCTTCTTTTTCCTTGTTTTTCACTCCGTCACTGAGCATGGTCATGCAGAAAGGACAGGCCGAGGCAATCACAGCGGCACGGGTTCCGAGGGCTTCCTCGCTGCGCTCGATGTTGATTCTCTTATCTCCGGGCTCATCCTCTTTCCACATTTGCGCCCCTCCGGCACCGCAGCACAGCCCCGATGATTTGCAACGCTTCATTTCCACCAGCTCGGCATCCAGCTTTCGGATCAGCTCACGGGGCGCTTCGTAGATGCCGTTGGCCCGGCCCAGATAGCAGGAATCGTGAAAAGTGATTCGCTTTCCTTTGAATTTCCCGCCTTCCTTCAGTTTCAGCCTTCCTTCATCAATAAGTGACTGCAAAAAAGCCGTATGATGCAGCACCTCATAATTTCCGCCCAGCTCGGAGTATTCATTTTTCAGCATGTTGAAGCAGTGCGGACAAGCCGTAACGATTTTCTTAATGCCGTATGCTTCGAAGGTCTGAATGTTCTGAAAGGCCATCATCTGAAAAAGGAACTCGTTGCCGGCCCGCCTGGCCGGATCGCCCGTACAGGTTTCTTCTTCGCCCAGTACGGCAAAAGAAACCCCTGCACGATTCAATATTTTCACAAAGGCCTTGGTGATCTTTTGAGCCCGCTGGTCAAAGCTTCCGGCACAGCCCACCCAGAAGAGTACTTCCACACTTTCACCGGCTGCCGCCACCTCGGCCATGGTTCTCACTTTTAATGCTTCCTGACTCATTTGCTTTTGTTTTCTTTGTTAGGCTTCGTCTTTCCAGTTCAGGCGGTCGCTGGGCGAAAACTGCCAGGGCGCCCCGTTGTTTTCAATATTTCCAAACATGAGAGCCCATTCCTGGGGCACTTTCGACTCTTCCATGGCCAGATATCGCCTCAGCTCAATGATGATATCCAGCGGGCTGATGCTCACCGGACATGCTTCGACACAGGCCTGGCAGGTAGTGCACGCATTCAGCTCTTCCATGCTGATATAATCATGCAGGAGGGATTTGCCGTCTTCTTTCTTTTCTCCTCCGTTTTTCCTGATAAAGTAGCCAAGTTCCTCCGAGCGGTCTCTCGTGTCCATCATGATCTTCCTGGGCGAGAGCAGCTTTCCGGTCAGATTGGCCGGGCATTCACTGGTGCAGCGCCCGCACTCCGTACAGGAATAGGCATCCAGAATGCTTTTCCAACTCAGGTCGGTCACGTCTTTGGCCCCGAATCGTTCGGGGGCAGGGGCATTTTCATCCGGTTGATAAGACGGATCCATCATGGCCTTTACTTCCCGGGCCACCTCAGGCATATTGCTGATCTTGCCGGAGCTTTTGAAGCGGGTATACCAGGCATTCGGAAATGCCAGAAAAATATGAAGGTGCTTGCTGTAGGTAATATAAATGGTAAAGGCAAAGACACCCACAATGTGTGCCCACCAGCCGAATCGTTCGATAAAGACGAGCGTCCCGGCATCCGCGAAAGAAAGGATACCCTTAAGTGAATCGCTGATCAGGAAAAAACCTGCCTCACGGTAGTGGCCGTAAGCCATATCCTGCAGCAGAGAATCGGCCGTGTTCATGCTTAAAAAGAAAGTCATCAGCACCGTCTCGATGATCAATATCAAGGTCGCATCCAATTTGGGCCACCGCGTCATCTCACGACCGAAAAAGCGCCTGATATGCAGTACCCACCTGCGGGCAAGAAAAACCAGACAGGCCACGATCACCAAGAGGGCCAGCACTTCGAACAGGCTGATAAAGGTGCCGTAAATGCCGGGCCCCAGCAGGGATACAAACAAGCGGTGTGTGCCCAATATGCCGTCCAGCATAATTTCGGCAATCTCGAGATTGATGATGATAAAGCCGGCATAAATCATAAAGTGAAAAACAGCCGGGACGATGCGCTTAAACATTTTTTTCTGGCCCAGGGCATAAAGTGCCATGTACTTCCATCTGCGGGCCGGCTGATCATTAAGCTTCTCGGCTCTGCCCGATAAAATGTTCTTGCGGATAAATGCAATTCGCTTCGAAAAAAAGAAAGCGGTAGCCAGCAGGAGCACGATAAAAACGATTTGCTGCACGATCATATCATTAAGGAATGGTATAGCCGCTAAGATAGAAGATAGCACTTGAAATCCTTATGCCTCTTTCCATTCTCTTTCCACAAAACACTTGCATTTCGCAGGAATGGCTATGCTTCTCCGGCAAAAGCCCTCTTCTTCAATATTGATTTTCAGAATATTAAAGAGAAATCAAAACGTTTTATGAAAATGACCGTATAAGACGGGTGTATTTATCACAAATACCCCCAAAATGAACATATCACATCGATTTCTTACTGTGCCCGTTTTTCTTCTTTTCCTTTTTTCTGGAAGCCTGCAGGCACAGGAACAGGTAGCCGTAGCGAGGACCTTCAGCATCGGCATGCAGCGCTTGGTGGATGAGTCGAAGCCGGGAGACCCGGCCGATGTGCTCATCAAGGGAGACCCCGAGCAGGTCATTTCTTTTGTTTATTCGGTGGGCGGACAGGTCAAATACACAGCCGGCCGCATCGTGGGAGCCCGTATCCCGGTGGGGGGAGCCGAATCAAGCAGCCGCTACCCGGGAATTGAAAAAATAGACCCTGTCTATGGGAAAATCGTCACACTGGATGAGCAGGTGGACATCAACAACAAAATTGCGGAAGTCAGGAACGGCATCGCACCCCTTTCGGGAAAATACAAAGGAAAGGGCGTGGTCATCGGTTTTCTGGATACCGGCATCGACTTCGGGCATCCCGATTTCCTGAAAGATGACAGCACAACAAGAATACGTTATGCCTGGGATCAAACCCTGACGAACGGGCCTCAGATTCCCCCACAGTTTGGCTATGGAAACGAATGCGACAGCAGCGATATCAATGCGGGCAAGTGCCCCCTCAAAGACAACAACGGCCATGGCACCAAAGTAGCCGGCATAGCTGCCGGTGGCGGCCGCATCGACAGCAATATCACGGGCGTGGCCCCCGAGGCCGACATTATAGTGGTCAAAATAAACCTCAACGGCTCCTTTCTTACGAGTGTCGTTGACGGTATAAATTATATCTTCAAAAAAGCCGATGAGCTGGGCAAGCCCGTGGTCATCAATACCTCTGTCGGTACCTACTTCGGGTCACATGACGGCAAAGACCTTGCAACACAGGCCATCGACTATATGATCAACGAAAAACCCGGCCGTGCCATCGTGGCAGCTGCCGGAAATGCCGGCCGGTACAATATGCACCTTAGTTACAAGGTAAACAAAGACACACAGTTTACCTGGTTTAAGTTCAACCCGAAACTTGGTCTGGTATACTTCGAACTTTGGGCGGATACGGCCGACTTCAACCGGGTTAATTTTCGCCTCTCGGCCGAGTCACCGGATGATTTCAGCTGCTGTTACAAGCAAAAGTCATACAATATCCAGAAAGATTTTAATCTTAAACCGGGTATCGGGATTATGAAAGACAGCATCAAAACCCCGTACGGTATCTGCATCGGTATTGCCACCTTCTATGCCGAGATCATTGACGGGCGCTATGTGCTGGATGTGGTGATCCGCCCGGACAGCACCAATTATTTATTCAATTTCTCAACTTATGGCAAAGGGAAATTCGATATTTGGAGTCACCCTCTGCTGACGGGCACCAGCGAAATGGTAAGCGATGTACCTACAGTCACGGAATATCCCCCCATTGCACACTACCGAAAGCCCGACAACAAGAAGAGCATGGTCAGCAGCTGGGCCTGCTCTTCATCGGTGCTGACGGTCGGTTCTTATATCAACCGCAACAGCTACAAGTCCTACACCGGTGCCACTGTTTACCTCAACGGCATACAGGGAGATATGGAGCCGACAAGCAGCCTTGGTCCGACCCGTGACGGACGCATCAAACCCGACCTCCTCAGCAGCGGGCAGAATGTATTGACCCCCCTTGCCCTCTGGGAAAGAAACAGCTATCTCAACAGCAACCCCTCCAGGCTAACAGAGAGCGGATGGCATACGCGATTTGGAGGCACCTCAGCCGCTGCCCCCATCGGAGCCGGTGCCGTGGCCCTCTTTTTTGAGAAATATCCCGAAGCCCGTGCCGAAGACGTTATCCATGTATTTACCCAAACCGCCCTGGCCGACAGCTTTACGGGCTCAATACCGAACGACAAGGCCGGCTTTGGCAAACTCGACCTCTTCGCTGCCATGACCGCGGAAAGCGGCTGCAACGATCCGGCTGCACTCAACTACAACCCAGCTGCCCTCTTCAGTTACGGCCCCTGCATCTACGACAGCAGCGCCACAGGCATTGCTGCTGCTGATATCGAGTCTTTCCGGGTCTATCCCAACCCGGCTGCCGATTTTATTATTGCCGATATCCGGGCGCTCTCAGCATCCGGACGGATCAGCATCTACGGAATGGACGGGCGGCTCATCGCAGAGCAAAATTTCAGTGTATCCCGGGAAAAGCTTAATTTTGATATACGCAACTGGCCCCGCGGAATGTATCTCCTTCGAATCGAAACGGAGAGCGGACAAAGATACCGGTCGCGTGTAATCAAAATCTAAGACATGCCTGCAAAGCATTCGGTTATCATGACGCCTCAAAAATTCGCTCAAAAGCTTGAGCGCATGGCCTTTGAGATTTATGAAGACAACTATGACGAAGAGGGGGTTCTTATCTCCGGCATCAACTCCAAAGGATATTTCATGGCCAGACAACTGGCGGCCCGTCTGAAGGCCATCAGTCCGCTGAAAGTAGCCCTTTGCAATGTGCGTCTTGATCCTTCCGATCCCATATCGGGCCCCGTCACCGCAGAGCTCCCCTTTGACATCACCGGCAAAACCGTTGTTGTAGTCGATGATGTGGCCAATACCGGCCGAACGCTTATGTATGCACTCAAACCTTTCTTAAAATTTACGCCTAAAAAAATAAACCTGGCCGTTCTGGTAGATCGCGAACATAAGCGCTATCCCGTTTTCTGCGACTATGTGGGACTGTCGCTATCCACCACCTTTCACGAACATGTGGAAGTAAAGATCAGCGAGGATCAATTTGAGTATGTGGCTCTGATATAGCAGAGTGTGCTCCTTGATCCGGCCTCTGTCATTCCGCTAAAAATTCCGCTTTATATCTTCACTGAAAAAGGTGAGAGTGCTTACCGTTGCACTTAACAGACATATGAAGCATCCCGCATGAAATGCACGGCTTTCAGAAAGTAAGCGCTTTAACACAGAGAGCCGGGTAAGGCTTCGTTTATTTGACACAACCCGATTCTGTTCTTATTCAATAATTACACGCCCATAGCGGTTCATAGATTTCTTCTCAGCCAGGATGATCACATTGCCATCATTCGCCCAGCTGCTTTCAGGACAAAACACAACTCCAATATCCTTCCCTGTAAACAATGGCCGCTTTCTCCACCTGCCATCTTCCGGGTTGATAATCACAATCGTTGCCTTGGCATTTTTGACGAATTCCATAATCCTCACATCCGACATATTTCTGACCGACATGTTCTTTGCATGATCATTAAACATGATATAGAGGGCTCCATCCTTAAGAAAAGCAAGATAAGACAGATATTTTTCCTTAGCCTTCACATATTGCTTCGAAATACCTGAGACCTGAACCGGACCAAGGCCGACCTGAGCCATCCTGATCGAAGCCATCTGTCTCTTTGGGATTAATTGGATCCATTCAACGTTTTTGTCTGCATTATACTTTAAAACAATCAATTCTCTCTTATGAATTGTAAGGTATTTATCATCTGATTTAATATACGCATTCTCAGCAATAAAGTATCCGCCACCATTCTCATTGTCCGGAATGAATGTAATATCATATTCAAAGTTTTTATTAAACATCAATCCGCCACTTGTAAAATTCCCGAACTTCTTCTTAAAAGAAAGGTCAAAATCCAATTCCCTGACATTCTCAAATTCATTTTTCAGCGGGTCAAGGGTGCAGAAGAAGAAGCCCATTAACTCCTTCTTCTTTTTTTCCTGTGCAAGCGTCAGTGCTGTAATAATCACATGATTGTCAGCATTGAAACCTGCACTTATGTTGGTGAGAACCAAGCCATTGTATTCCAGCTCTTTGTCCAGCATAAGATTGGCCTTTTTGTCCAGGATGATCAGATGAGGTATGATTCTAACTTCCCATTTTTTCATTCCTCTTGACTTTTCATCTTCCACCTCTATAAAGAAGTAGGTGTTCCCCTCTCTATCGACCAAAGCGGATTTTATTTTGCACTTGTCGCTCAAATAAGGCAATACATACTTTGCTTCCGACAATAGCTCGTGTTGCTCACTTCCGATTACACCATAGTATATTTGGGCCTTGTCATTCTTCTTTGATCTAATCTGCTGGTAAATCAACAACTGACTGGAATCACCGGAGAATTTAAATTTCAGTTCTTTATCCTGCTTCATGTTATCAAACCTGAATAAAAAAAGCTCAGTCATCCCCTTTTTGATATTGCCACTTAAGTCAAATACCGTAACCGATATCTTTTTTTCCTTGGCTTTTCTGTCCAATTCAGAACTTACGACATGTATCTCCCCTCTCTGCTGATAAAAGAATTCATACTCTATCATCCTTTCATTGTTTTCCAGATATTTCTCCTCCAGGCCGTTTAAATTCTCATCCATTTTCTCCAGATGTGCGAATTTTCTTACTTTCATAAAATCCTGCTTCATGTCATACCTCATAGTATAGAAGGAATTATCTATGAGCCCTACAGGCACATTATATGACAGTGTATTACCCACTTTAAATTCTTTGCCCCAGTCGATTCGAATCTTTTGGGAATAAATCTGAAACGGATACAGCAAAAGCATTGCTATAGGGTAAAGCAGGAATTTCATAGATAGTAATTTTTAGTTCGTTTATAAACTGTTATGGTAAAATGATTTACTTATTGAAATAATCAATACATTCACTTGGTGATTTATATATGCAGGCAGGGAAATGTGATAAGAACACGTGAAAGACAGGAACCTGACTCTTATCATAAGAGTCATCAAAGCAAATTGGGCTCATAGCGCCCTCAATCTACAAAAAATGCCTGAATCTTACAAAAAGCAATCTAATTTAGCTATGATAAAATGCGGTCTCCGGTAGCCGGGTGATCCTAAATCCTCATGCCGTAAGTCTTACCCTGGGATCAAGAAGTCCGTATATCAGATCAACTCCAATATTGATCAGGACAAAAAAGAGGGCACCCAGCAGTACAGCTCCCATCATCAGGGGAAAGTCATAGCTTTCCACAGCCTGCACCGTCAGGAATCCAAGTCCTTTGTAATTGAAAATCACCTCTACGAAGTAGGCCCCGGCAAGCAGGGAAGCAAACCAGCCCGATATGCTGGTAACGACCGGATTGAGGGCATTGCGAAGGGCGTGCTTCATCACGGTGCGGTAAGGCGAAAGTCCCTTGGCGCGCGCTGTGCGAATATAATCGGCAGCGAGCACCTCAAGCATGGCCGACCGCGTGAGTTGTGTCAAAACGGCTATGGGCCGGATACCGAGCGCAAGGGAGGGCAGGATGAGGTTTTTCAGCTGCAAATGACCCTGCAGGTCGTAGAGGCTTCCGGTCATATTGAGATCTGTAAATTCCCGCAGGAGATAACCGAAGACAAACGAAAAGACAATGGCCGAAAAGTAGGAAGGCACGGACACTCCGAGGGCCGAGATGCTCACGAGTGCCTGATCAAGCCATCTCCCTTTATTCAGTGCCGCCACGACACCCATGGATACCCCGAGCAACACCGCCAGCAAAAGAGCCAGGAAAGCCAGCACAGCCGTCCGCTTCAGGGCGGTGAAAATCACGGGAGCCACCTTGCGGTCGCTTTGAAAGGAGCGTCCGAGGTAGGGTGCCTTCACGGCCAGCACCCGGTTTCCGGGCAAATTCAGTATTTCATGGAAGCGGAGCTCCTCTTTCCGCTCGCTGTGGCGGGCATAGACCCACAAAGGCGAGAGATCGCCCGTATAGCGAATCAGGCGCTGGTGCCAGGGAAGGTCCAGCCCGAGTTTTTTTGTCACGGCCTCGCGCGAAGCCGCATCGGCCCGCTGGCCCAGGGTAAGCTGGGCCGGATCGACATGAATGAGCAAAAAGATGCTGAAGATGAGAATCACCACACCGAGCAGAACAAAAAAGCCGGCCAAAAGCCTTTTTAGCAGAAAGCGAAGCATGCTATTTCAAGTATTTATTCCGTACCTCCTCAAAGTCGGGCAGGTCGCGCCAGTGCCATTTCCTGATGATTTTGCAACCCTTCCAGAGAATAAGTCCCGGATTGGCCCGGATCATCGTTTTCAGCTCCGTTTCGTCCGAAAGCAGAAAGGGAAAGGCCAGCTGATGTTCAAAACGGAAATCTTCGATCATCTGATTGGGCGAAGCCGAAACCCCGTAAAAGGGAATGCCCTCCTTTTCAGCCGCTGCAGCCAGTTCGCTCAACTTATCCAGGCGGGCGCTTTTTGTTTTTTCAAGGTCGTACATCACGGCCATAAACTTATAGCCCTCATCTGCCAGAAAATCCTCGGTCATGTCATTGCCGTCCGCATCCGAAAGCAGAAAGTTTTGCACCACGGCTGCCTTGCCTTTCTTCAGCACCTTTGTCTCACTTTTTACGTATTCCCACTCCTCTTTGTAATTATCCGGAAAAGCTTTGAAGGATTTTTCCTCCCCGCTTTCTTTGTTCTTCAGGATATAGCTGAATTCCAGCTGATCGGGAATCTCTTCGCGGAGTGCACAGATGTCATTGCCTTCGGCATAGGGCCTGAAGTCGATATAGGGCAGGTGATGATAGGCATTGAGTGTAAAAAAGATGCTCAGCAAAACCCCTGCCCCCAAGGCGATATCGGAATTTCTTTTCTTTTTGAAAAGCGGGCGGATATACGACCTGCCGAAGAAGATGATCAGGACCATGGTGGTCAGTATCAGGTCCTTATAAAAAGATTGCAGGGTCGAAAGGGGAATGGCATCGCCAAAGCAGCCGCACTCGGTAATTTGCCCCGTAATGGCGGCAAACCCCGTGAGGAAAGTAAAGAAGATCATCATCAAAAGCAAAATCCATGAGACGATGCGGGTATAGGCCCCCAGGAGGAGGGCAATGCCCAGCACGACTTCCACGATGCATATAAAAATGCTCATTTCGAGCACGATTCCATGCCAGAAAGGCGAATCGAAAATATTGAGCACCGGATATTGCCCGAAGACATCAAAAAATTCCTGGAGTTTGTAGGCAAAACCAAGCGGGTCATTGGCTTTGATGAGCCCCGAAAAAATAAAAAGCACGCCAACAAAATAGCGGCTAATCGTGGTCAGTAGCTTCATGATTTTCTTCCAGTTTTATAAGCGCAAAAATAGCGTAGTTGATAATGTCGTAATAGTTGGCATCCACTCCCTCGCTGACGAGGGTTTGCCCGGCATTGTCCTCGATTTGTTTGATTCGCAGGAGTTTCATCAAGATCAAATCGGTAAAAGAACTGATGCGCATATCGCGCCAGGCCTCGCCATAGTCGTGATTTTTATTTTGCATGAGGCGATAGGCCTCCTCCAGCTTTTCATCATAGAGACGCATAAGCCGCTCATCCCTCATATCATTTTCCTCTCCGCTGCCGAGCTCAAGCTGAATGAGGGCCATCACGCTGTAATTCACGATGCCGATAAATTCGGACTCTATCCCATCGGCTATTTTCTGAGTTTTCTTTTCTTCGATGGTGCGGATGCGCGAAGCTTTGATAAAAAGCTGGTCGGTGAGAGACGAAGTGCGGAGGATGCGCCAGGCAGAGCCGTAATCCGCATTTTTGGCCCGGAAGACCTTTCTGCATTTCTCCGCAGCTCTTTTGAACTGTTCTGCGGTTTTGTTTTTCGTTAAATTTGACATTCTCAAAT
>JALSIH010000170.1 GCA_026981615.1 Chitinophagales bacterium | reverse complement strand
GAAAGCCGCAGCGGATTTTATGCCTATGGATTCATCACCCTCATGGATGCCCGGATAAAAAGCTACGATCCGGACAATGACGATCTCGACCTGGTATATGAAAATGTGAGACCCGCACTGACGCCCCCCTTCCTTCTGCAATTGCGCAGCGGCACAACGTTTTTGCGTCAATTTGATTTCTCGTTGAGCGGGCGCTATATGGCCCGCATGTTTATCGAGCCGACAAACCGTGCAGACTGGACCGTACCCGCTTCATTTGTGTTAAATGCCCGCCTGGTTTACAATCCTTCGGAGAGGCTTGAACTCAGTATAAGTGCACGCAACCTGCTCAATGCACTTTATTTCAACTACGGTGAGATTGCTTATTATGAAGGGAACAGGCTGCCGGCCTATTTTGTAGAGGCTCCGAGAAATGTCAATATTCAGCTTCGTCTTGCTTTTTAATAGGCACTCAGGCCGTTTTTAATGATATTTTCCGCTATAAGACACTTTTCTTCAATCTTACCCGATAACACAATGAAAAAAAGAGAAAAAGCATTGCTTCCATAGCTGAATTTGCGTTTCAATTCATCGTTTTTGCTGTCTATCATTTAAACGAGGGTAATAAAAAGCCCCGGCCATTTTTACAGACCGGGGCTTTGAGTGAACGGCAGCACTTTTTTTACTTCTTCCCTATTACCTCTTTTACACTTCCGCAGTGCAACATCCTGTCGCCATAATAAGGATTCATTATCTCTTCTTTCTCACTCAGCCAGTAGGCTCCGCCATCCAACGCCATAGGGCAAAACTGTTTGTACAAGGTCAATCCCGTGCTGTGTGCTTTTGCCAGATTAACAATTGGATCGGAGAGCGCTGAAAAAACCTTTCTTTGCTCAGCAATATCCTTGCTGTTTGCCACTTTTTCAATGTTGGAACGAAAAGTTTCAAGGCTTTTTCCTCCATCAATACCCTTAATGTTTTTAAGCATTGCTGAAGCCGCTTTGGAAGCAGCACCCGCATCTGAAGCTACCAGGGCTTCTTTAATTTTCAGATAATCTTTCAGAATTAGCGCAGCTTCTTCATCACTTACACGTATTCCATTTTCGTCATGCATGCTTCCGGCATCATCATTAAGTGTTGTTTCATTGATTGCACTTTGTGAAAGTACTTTTTCCTGCTCCTGAACTTTTTTCGATTCCTTGGTTCCGCATGCTGAGGCAATAAAAGCAAACCCAAACAGGGTCATTGATAGCAACAAGAGATTCAAATTCAATTTTTTCATTTTAAAAAATTTTAAACTGTTAAAAAAAATATTTATTCCTGAATAGTTCCGACCACCGATCCGCAGTTAAGCATCATTTCACCAAAATACGGATTGGCCACTTTTTCAAGGTCATTGATCCAGTAAGCGCCCTGATCCTGGTTGGCCATCGGGCAGAAGAAGAGATAGAGTTGCTCTCCGCCCCCAAAGGCCTTAGCCGCCCGGGCCACTTCTTTTGACAAGTCGATAAAGGCTTTGCGCTGCACATCTATCGACCCGGCTGTTTTGATGGCTTCCAGTGCCTTGCTTATAGCGGCCTGTCGCCCCTTCCAGTACGATTCGGGGACCCTTGGCAATCCCGATCCTTTGCGGGGTGGCAGCAGTTCGAGCATGTGCTCTGCCGCATTACCGGCTCCTTTCACATCGGCATCAACCAGTGATTTTTGCAGATCGAGATAATACCGCATAACCGCACTCCACAGTTCTTTAAACTGATCGGGAGTTTCCCTGCGATAATCGGGCACATCGGAAAACGGGTCTTCGGCATCAGGGGGCTCCTGGTCCATCATGCTGGGCTTATCGGCCAGCTCCGAAGCCGCATCCACCATGTAGGTTCCGTTTACCACAATTTCTTCTCCCGGCTCGAGGCCGGATTGGATGATATACGACTCGCCCAGTGCGGGACCGAGCACGACCTCCCTCATACGAAAAGTGGGTGCATCGCTGTCTTTCACCTTGATATATACAACGGATCTCCTTCCCGTCCACAATACGGCCTGCCTCGGTACAACGATGGAAGAGCTGCCTGAATTAAGACGTGCCTCTACATGACCCACCACAAACATTTCCGGCTTCAGCAGGCTATTGGGATTGGCCAACTCTGCACGTACCTCGGCTACCCGGGTTTTTTCGTCAATAACCGGGTCAATATAGCTGATGCGGGCCTTGAATTTTTTCCCGGGCAGCGACTTCACCGTGAACTCCACATTTTGCCCTTCTTTGATCCAGATAAGATCATCCTCATAGGCATCAAACAAAACCCAGACACTGCTCAAGTCCGCCATTCGGTAGAGCTCCTGCCCCAGTTGAACATAATCGCCCGCATTGATTTTTTTCTCAAGCACGTAGCCCGACCTGTCTGCCAGAATCGGAAATTCCTCCTGAATTTTTCCTCCTTCTTCAAGAACACGTATTTGCTCATCATTCAGTTTCCAGAGTTTGAGTTTTGTACGTGCTGCCTGCAGCAATACAGGATTGCTTTTCTCATATTTTTTTGCTTCGAAAAGCTCTTCCTGTGCACTTACGAGTTCCGGAGAATAGTAGGAGGCCAGCGGCTGACCGGCCTTGACAAACTCACCGGTAAAGCTCACATAGAGTTTTTCAATCCGGCCCGGAAAGTGAGAGGTCTGACTGAATATGATTCTTTCATCCTCCGAAATACGGCCGTTGAGTGTCAGAATTTTGGTTACACTATTGCCTTTCACCACTGCCGTTTCCACATTGGCAAGCTTTAAGGCTCTTTCCGACATTTTCAGCGTGAGGCGGTCAGAGCCCTCTTCCTCCTTAGCCACGGGTATCAGGTCCATTCCGCAAATGGGGCACTGCCCCGGTTCGGGCTGGCGAATCTGCGGGTGCATAGAGCAGGTCCATATCTGACCTTCTTCATGCACATGATCTTCCGCTTCCGTTGCGGCTGTTGATTGCTTTTCATTTCCCCCGGTCATCCGGCCTATCCATATGCCTATAATCATCACTAAAATGATTGCAGCAATTAATTTCATTTTATTTTTCATGTTATTTCTGTTTTTATTGTCCCAATATATATTCCAATCCGGCCCGGCTCTTGTGCTGCCCGGCCAACGATTTCTCAAATGCCAGCTTGTACTTTAGCAGCTCCTCGTCCATGCGGAGCAATTCCACAAAATCACCCTGACCCGTACTGTATTCACTCGTGAGAATGCGCAGTGCATGGCCGGCTTTCTGATACAAACCCTGATAGAGAATGCTGTTGTCAATGCTGCTTTCCAGGTCAAAGCGGTACTTTTCGTAGAGAGAGGTCAGAAGCTCTTCGCGCCCTGTTTTTTCCAGTTCAAATCGCTGGTAATTGAGGCGTGCCTCTTCCTCCGCAGCCCGGTACTTTTTTCGATAAATAGGTATGGATGCACTGATCATTGGCATCAGCACATTTCTTCCGTTGCCGGGCAGCTCCACATCGGTCCGCTGTCCGACCCACACATAATCGAGGCCGGCAGCGAATTGCGGCAGGCCCGATTTTTTTGCCAGACTTTCTTCAAGTATGCTCATATCCAGCCTCTTCATCAATGCCATAATTTGCGGATTTCGGGCCAGTTCTTCGGGGCCGGGCTGCAACCGGTCTTTTTCAAGTACGGCAAGGGTATCGGCTATCAGCACGGTATCTCCGGGTGCCCGGTGCAGGAGGGTGTTGAATTTCACACTGAGGGGTCTGATCTCTTTAAGCAAAATTTCCAACTCCGTATCCAGTGCCTCAATGCGCATCTGTACCCTTATAAGATCAGCCATGCTTCCTTTTCCGTTCTCATATTTCACCTTCACCATATTTTCAAAGGAATGGAGCAGATCCAAGTTTTCACGGACTATTTCAATTTCCCTGTACAACTCATAGAGGTCATAATAACTGCTTTTGACTTCAAAAAAGAGCTTGTTGCGATAGTCCATAAATTCCGTGTATTTCAACTCTGCATAAGTCGTTGCCAGCATGCCCTGTTCTTTCAATGTTCCGAACCAGGGAAACTGCTGCGTCAATGAGAGTTTTGCATTTTGAGGTCCCACGCGTGTCTCTACCGGGCTGACAAAATAAGCAAAGGAAAGGCGCGGATCGGGAAGAGAAGCCGCCTGTGCAACCCGTTGCATGGCCGATTCGTAAGCCTTGTAGCGGGCCTGCAGTGTGGGATTGTTTTCGCCTGCAAACTGCAAGTACTCATTCAGGGTTTGAGCCTGCAGCGCAGTGGCAAAAAGCAAGAACAGGATAAGCAGCCCCGCAGACAAAAGCCCGGTCGGCCCCGCTGCCCTGTCTTTGATTAATTTATAATTATTCATGATCATTTGATTTAGACGATTTTTTCAATTGCATTTCGCGATAGGATGAAAACAAGACCGGAACAATAAACATGGTGATAATGGCCACCGTCATACCTCCGAATGCCGGAATGGCCATGGGAATCATGATGTCTGCTCCTTTTCCGGAGGAGGTCAGCACCGGCAGCAGCGCCAAAAGTGTGGTGGCCGTGGTCATAATAGCCGGCCGTACCCTTTTCAGGCTGCCTTCGATTACCGTTTTCCTGATCTCCTCCTTCGTTTTGGGATTGTTTTCCTCAAACTGCTGATGCAGATAGGTTCCCATCAAAACCCCGTCATCGGTTGCGATGCCGAAGAGGGCAATAAAGCCAACCCAGACCGCCACACTGAGGTTGATGGGATGCACCTGAAAGAGTTCGCGCATATTGACTCCCATGAGGTTGAAATTCAAAAACCAGCTTTGGTCGTAGAACCAAATCATGAGGAAACCACCGGCAAAAGCCATGGCCACGCCCGAAAACACCATAAGGGTGGTCGGCACCGAGCGGAACTGGAAATAAAGAATAAGGAAAATAATGCCGAGGACAATCGGAATGAGAATGGACAATCGCTTTTGGGCTCTTACCGAGTTTTCGTAATTGCCGGCAAACTTGAAACTGATGCCGGCAGGCACGGTAAGCTTGCCCTCTTTGATGCGATTTTTTATAAAGCGGTCGGCTTGTTTCACCGCCTCCACTTCCGAATATTCATCCGTTCGGTCGAATAGTACATACCCTGTCAGAAAGGTGTTTTCACTTTTAATAATCATGGGGCCTTTCTCAAACTCAATATGCACCACATCGCCAAGCGGTATCTGTGCCCCCGATTTGGTCGGAATCAGCATGTTGCGAATGTCTTCCGGTGAGGTACGAAACTCGCGCGGATATCGAACCCTAACCGGATAACGCTCCCTTCCTTCCAGTGTGGTGGTCAGTTTAATCCCCCCGACAGCCGTCTCAATAAAGTCGGTTACATCCTTCACATTGAGGCCATACCTCGAGATAGCCCCTCTGTCAATATTCATCTGGAGGTAGGGCTTGCCCACTATCCGGTCTGCAAAAACAGACGCCCGGTCAACAGCCGGCACCTCCTGCAGAATTTTCTCAATCTGAAGGCCAAAGTTTTCAATGGTTTTCAGATCAGGGCCGAATATCTTAATACCGATCGGGGCACGCATGCCCGTTTGCAGCATGATGAGCCTTGTCTGAATCGGCTGCAACATGGGGGCCGAGGTCAATCCCGGAATGCGGGTGACTTTCTGAATCTCCGACCAAATATCTCCGGGGCTCTTTATTTCATCTCTCCATTGCCTGAAGTATTGTCCGTCCTCATCCGGTATCAGCAGAGCAGTATCAAACCAGGGCTGCTCCTCTTTTTTCACCACCCTGAGGCTGTCATCATAGCCCGGTACACGAGCCAGAAAAAGGCCATCGTCATTGACTTTAAAACGGAGTTTTCTTCCGTTTTCATCCTGTGCATATTCAGATTTGTAGTGAATGATGTTTTCGTACATGGAAATGGGAGCCGGATCGAGGGCGCTTTCCACACGCCCCGCCTTGCCCACCACCTGATGCACTTCTGGAATGGCGTAAGTGGCCATGTCAAGCATGCGCAGGTATTCTTTGCTTTGCTCTACACCGGTATGGGGCATTGAAGTGGGCATCAGGAGAAAAGAACCCTCATCCAGAGCCGGCATAAATTCCTCCTGAACCCCCGGGAAAGTGTGCGTCAGTTCCGACCATACTTTTGTAGTACGTATATTCACGCCCAACTTGTCAAATCCGCTTGCCACCCATCCGAAAGTACTTCCGAATCCCATCCATACAGACAGTCCCAGAAATACAATAATGAGCGGAAAAGTGAGAAAGAGAGCTTTGTGATTGAGAAAAAGGGCAAGGATATGACGATACACCCGAAGAAAAACCCAAAATAAAAAGAGGAAAAAACCAACCACCAACAGAACAAAGCCAAAGTTTAATAACAATGAATTGGCAACACCCAGAGGCATCCACTCCTCAGCCAGAAAACGGGTAGTAACAAAAATGGCAATGGCACCCTGAAGGGCGGTATAGAGTTGGCTGCCTTTCAACTTGATACCCTTCAGCCTGGCATCCGGATATTTTTCGCGCAGAAGGCTGATAAGCGCAAAGGCAAGCAAAGGCCACCCGATCCAGTGTATGCTCAGGCCAATATAAGCACCCAAAACGACCAGGGCTCCATTTAGTATGAGGCGCGGCCATCTGCGTGTAATCTTAAATCCGAAAAACCAGTTGGCAAACGTGGGAACAAAAAAGAGGGCTACAATCAGGGCCGCAACCAATGCAAAGGTCTTGGTATAGGCCAACGGTGAAAACAGTTTGCCCTCGGCTGCCTGCAATGCAAAGACCGGAATAAAACTGACAATGGTTGTTGCTACGGCCGTTACGATGGCTCCCGATACCTCGGATGTAGCCTGATAAATGACATCTTTCAGGGACTTTCCTTTATGCTTTAAATCCAGATGCCGTAGCACGTTCTCTGCCAATACAATGCCCAGATCAACCATGGTACCGATGGCAATGGCAATACCGGACAAGGCCACAATATTGGCGGTGATGCCAAAGTAACGCATGGCAATGAACACCATGAGTACGGCCACAGGCAAGAGGCCCGAAATGAGGAGCGAAGCACTGAGGTTGGCAACCATAAAGAGGATAACCAATATGGTAATGAGAATTTCGAGAGAAAGTGCATCCTCGAGGGTACCGAGAGTTTCGTAGATGAGCCCCGAACGGTCGTAAAAAGGAACAATTTTGACTTTCGACAGAGTACCGTCATCGAGGCGCTTGCTGGGCATGCCCGGCTCTATTTCTCTGATTTTTTCTTTTACATTGTTGATTACTTCCAGCGGATTGGCACCATAGCGGGCCACCACCACACCCCCCACGGCTTCGGCCCCTTCTTTATCAAGCAAGCCCCTTCTCTCCGAAGGACCGGTATTGACCACGGCAATGTCCTTGATGCGAATAGGGACATTGTTGATTTCCTTTACCACGGCCTGCTCAATGTCTTCCAGGTTTTTGATATAGCCGATCCCCCTCACGAGATATTCGACACGATTGATTTCCATCGTTTGCGCACCCACATCCAGGTTGCTTTTTTTGATGGCGGCCACCACTTGCGGAAGGGTGATGTTATAAGTCTTCATGGCGAGAGGATCCACATCAATTTGATATTCCCTTACGTAGCCCCCGATGGAAGCCACTTCTGACACCCCATCGGCAGAAGCCAGGCCGTATCGAACATAAAAATCCTGAATGGACCGGAGTTCATCAAGCCCCCAGCCCCCGGTGGGATTTCCCAGAGAGTCTTCGCCCTCCAACGTATACCAAAATACCTGCCCGAGGGCTGTAGCATCGGGGCCGAGAGCCGGCTGCACATCATCCGGAAGTGCTCCCGCCGGCAAGGAGTTGAGTTTTTCAAGAATCCGGCTGCGACTCCAGTAATATTCCACATCATCATTGAAGATGACATAGATGCTGCTGAAACCGAACATCGAATTGCTCCGGATGGTTTTCACACCGGGAATACCCAGCAAAGAAGTCGTCAGCGGATAGCTGATCTGGTCCTCCACGTCTTGTGGCGACCTGCCAGGCCAATTTGTGAATATGATTTGCTGATTTTCCCCAATGTCGGGAATGGCATCCACAGATACCGGATCGCGGGGCAAGCTCAAACCCCAGTCAAAAGGAGCGGTCATCAGGCCCCACCCGATCATTGCTGCAAACACCAATATGGTGACCAGCTTGTTATCAAGGAAAAATTTAATTGCTTTGTTTAACATCTTACTTTCTTTTAATTGAAACAGATCATTTCAAAAGATTCCGGAATTCTGCTATGCAACAGAAACAGGAATGCCGCGTCTTTGCCATGCAAAAACCGGCTTTGTAAAAAAAGTAACCGCTATAAAAGGAAGGATTGGAAGAGCACCCTGATCTTTTGTGGCAACCGGGGGGGTGACTCTTCGGCAAGAAGCATTTTGCTGAAATTGCTTTCGCTGCTTGAAAGGAGTATTTTAAAAACCGGCACAAAGAAAATCAACACCGGTACGTTGCTTTCCCATTGGGTGTAGTCCAAGGTGTAGTGATCGGTCTTAAAGGCTTCACTCTCGTCCTGGCAGCAATCATCAGATGCCGTACTGTGGCAAATTTCGGCCTGCACTTCTTCGTGGCAGGGTGCGGCATCCTTTTCGACCCTATCCAAATGACAGGATTCGGGCGAATGATTAATAGCTACGGTCTGTAGCTCACCCGCACAATAATGTTTGTTGACCACGAAGCCGCTGCTCATCACCAAAATCAGTGATGCAAAAAACAAGGATGATGTCGCTTTGAATACTTTCATGGTCCTGTCAGGCTCCGTGTACTAACGGTAAAAAACGAAAAAAGGTCACTGCAAATATACTTTTTTAAAAAAAAATTTAAAAGTCGTTGATTTTCTCTTCTTTATCGTACAACTATTTCGGTCTTCGATAGGGCATTGCTCATCAATGCCAGACCGGCAATCAACGCAAAAAGACCAATGATTGCCACAGCTGCCCGGGCCACTCCGAAAGGATTGGCAAGAAGCAGAATACCCAATAGCACGGTAATCAGTCCGCTGATGAACGGAAAGAGCCAGAACGGAGAAATATCCCGCATGCCATAACCGGCCTGCAGGATAAAAAATCCGATGAGCAGAATCCAGATTCCGATTACAATGACAATCAGTTCCGCCATGTTTTGCGGATAGGCCATAATCAAAACACCTATCAAAATATCAAAGACGGCTTCGGCACTGGGGTAATTCATGCCCAGACTCTTGTTCGCAATCAACACCAGAAGGAGCAAAAGCCCGAAAAGAAATATGAAGATGCCGAAGACGGACATGATGGATTTCACCGTATTTCCGCTTTCGAATAAGGCGTAAATCCCGAAAAGTGTGAGGAGGAGGCCACGCAGAAAACTCAGTTTCCAATTCTTCTTTCTTTCAAGTGTCATCTTAAATTTCTTTGTTTGTAAGAAAGATAAGGATTCTTCTTTTTATGTTTACGGCTTCAATTAGCGAAGGCTATTTATGAAAAAATTGCTCCTTTTCACCCTGTTTCTTTTTGCTTTCTTTCAATTCACCCTCCCGGCCCAGCATCCCGTCCGGGAAATTACCCGTGTTCCCTTTCATCTGGAAAACGGTGAGCTGCTCATTGAAGTAAAAATCGGGGGCCGGGCATTTCCCATGGTGCTCGACAGCAAGAGCAGAGGGCTCTTTTTATACCGTTGGGCACAGGTCAGGTCAGGACTTAAAATAAAATACAAACCGGGTTACGGGGGAGGGCGCGATTCACTGCTATTGGGGCGAAGTCGAATCGACAGGATTGATGTCGGCAATCTTCACTTCAAACCCGGCAGGGTAAAAGTTTATAAAAACAGCAGCTGGTTTAAAATGCGGGGCAAGCCTGTAGCCGGAGTGATCGGTTCTGACTTGTTTAAGCGCTACATTGTTCATTTCGACTTCGATAAGCGGGAGATCCTGCTCTATGACCCGGGCACCTTCGAAGCCGGAGAGGGCTTCAAAACCGAACCCATTGAAATATCGCGGGGCGCGGCCCTCGTGGCAGCCGATTTTCTTTTTCCCCGTGCCGCACTTAATAATGAGTGGGTGATGCTCAGCACCGGTTATGGCGGAGCGCTTTGTATCAAGCACAAAGCCGCTAAAAAATACGGCCTCTTTGAGGCCGGAGTCCCGCGCAAACCCGTGGCGGGATTTGAATGGCCCGGACATGTTTTTCCGGCCAGCCTCAGCCATGCCGCTTCTGCCAGCATTCTGAGCGAAAACTTTGAATCCTTGCCGGCAGTGGCGGCCCGCAGCGAAAAGACATTTGCTTCCGAACATCCCTTTGACGAGATCATGATAGGAAATGAAATTCTCAGGCGCTTCAATTTCACCCTTGATTACTACCACAAAAGAATTTATTACCGGAGCAACGAAAAGATCAATGATGCCTTTCCCGTCAAGCGTTCCGGGCTGATCGTCAGCCGAAACCCGCAGACGGGAATCATCTCCGTTGAAAAAGTGTACCCCGGATCGCCCGCTGCAAGGGGAGGAATCAAATCCGGGGATGAGATTATCGCCATTTACTACCGGCCGGTGGAACCCCTTTCGCTGGACAAACTGCGCAGCCTGCTCAACCGCAGCGGCAAAAAAGTGGAAATATTGATAAAACGCGAGGGAAAATATCATCACCTCCGTTTTCAGAATCCGGTGTGTATCACTCCGTGTCCATAATGAGTGTTTTCCCTTCGGGTACCTGAATGAGCGCTTTCACCGACTGTACCCGGTAGGGCTCTTCGCCCAATGAAAAATAGGGTTTCAGTATCAAATGGTTATTTCTGATCCGGTATTGAAATTCAATGGCTCTTGCTCTTCGCCTGGCCTCCGAACGGGTGCGACCCCGGGCCGAATAGATCAGGTTGAGGTGAAAAAGAGAATCCCTCGATGGCGTTTTTTTAAGTTCGAAATCTCCGACTAGAAGGGTGTCACCGATGATGTCAAAGTCGTCATCATGTATCCGTATAATGCCATCGTACCGGGCCCGTCCGAATTCGTATTCGTCCAAGCGGTATTCATCCGTATCCAAATGCACAAAAAGGGTGTCCGAAGCGATGTTTATATTCTCTTTTTCGCGCACCACGGCCCTTTCGTTGAAATCATACCCAAGACTCAATGCAGCCGGAATAAGCATCCAAACGGCCACACCCCAGGCAATGGCCGTAATCATGTCAAGTATGTTTTTCGAACGCTTGCTCATGCCGGCCGAGGTGAAAATCCGTATAAAAAGCCAGGTGATCGGTATGAGAACCATCAGCACACTGCCGATGAGAATCAGCCACATTTGCCATTCCGAATTGAAAATGTATTGCTGCAGAAAGGGGATGCTTATTGCCATCACAGTGGAGCCCGTCAGGAGGGAGAAGACAACGGCCGTCAAAACGATGATAGCCAGAAGGGAGACAAAGACGAAAAAAAGATGGCCCAGAATCCTGACAATGCCACGGAAAAGCGCACTGAGATTATTGAAAAAGTCCTTTACAGGATCATTTTTTTTTTGATCCTGAACCCAGTTCTGAGCCTCGGAAGCCAAATTTTGAACCCGTTCTTTTACGTGTTGAAATTCCTCCTGAAAACTTTGTTTGATGTTGTCCACATTGACCGGTTCTCCCCGCATTTGCAACTTCTCGGTCGGTGTTTTTGCCTCCGGAATGACAATCCAGAGAATAATATATAACCAAAATCCCGTGCCTATGAATACAGTTGCCACCACAAAAGCCAGGCGTATCCATACGGGATCAATTCCGAAATAAGCACCAAGCCCCGAACAAACTCCACCGAGCACCTTGTCATCGGGATTGCGGAAAAGCCGCTTTCCAAGGTAGACCTGCTTTTTCTTTTTATCCC
>JALSIH010000169.1 GCA_026981615.1 Chitinophagales bacterium | reverse complement strand
CCTGTCAGAAAACTCCTCGGCAAGGCCGGGGCTGACGGTCATCACGGCATCAGCCGATTGCAGGACATCGTCTTCCATTTTCCGGTCTCTCGCCTTGCTTTTCTCCGTCCGGGGCAGATAGGCGTTGTAATAAATATTGGTCCAGGGGTCGCGCATGTCTGCGATCCATTTTACATTGTATTTCTTTTTCAGGCGCAAGCCCGCCAGGTGCGAACTGTGGGGCGGGCCGGTCGTTATTACGGTATCTATCTCTTCGCTTTTCAGCAGTTTTTCGGCTGCCATCAGGGCATAGGGCACCCAACCGACACGGGCATCCGGAATAAAGAAATTGGCACGGATATAAGCGGCCGTCTTTTTGAAAAGGGACTTCGAGCCCCGGATATCGGCCATGCCCACAGCCGAAGTCTTTCCGCGCCCGGCCTGCCCCGAGAGTATATTGAACCAGGCAAAAGGCTCGGCCGTGCGGGTTTTTATCACCTTTGCCGCGGCAGGTATCTCCGCCACAAGCGATTCATCCCGGTTGGGATAGCTGCCGTTTCGTGGCGTTATGACAAAGGGCCGATATCCGTACTCCGGCAGGTATTTTGCAAATTTCAGCCATCGCTGCACCCCGGGCCCGCTTGCCGGTGGCCAGTAGTAAGAGATAATCAACACCTTTTTCATCAGGCTTCTTCTTTTGCTGCCGGCTCGTTTGCCGCATCGCGATACATGCCGTAAAGCAGTCCCAGTAAGACCAGGATCAGGACTACGGACCCCGCCAGCGAAATTTTCGAGCCGGCATAATAACTCTTTGGCTCGAATTTGAATTCAATTTTATGCCGGCCGGCCGGCACCCGAAGTGCCCGGAGTATGTAGTTGACATTGGCATGTGCGACCGCTTCGCCATCGATATAGGCATTCCAGCCGTTGCGGTAATATATTTCCGAAAAAACGGCCAGGCGTTCGCCTGCTGTCTGGCTTTCATATACCAGATGATTGGGCGCGTACGATTCCAATTTTATATAATCGCCCTCACCGGGAGCAAAATCCTTCAAACCTTCGAAATAGGACGCCTGCTTGTGTGAATAGACCGCATCGCTGCCGGGCCGGAATTCGTAGGCCAGGGTGATGCGTGCATGCAAGGGAGCCACGCCCGGCTTGCCCGCTCCTACTTTGATGTCGGCCGAATCGCTGCTGCCGATCACGATGCTCTGTCCGGGTCGAAGCTGAAGACTTTCCATATTGAAGCGGTATCCGTTCGAAGCCCAGTCGCTGCCGGTTGAGAGAATAAGCTCTTCGAAGGATCCGAGGGTATCTGTCCGGAAGGTCTCTTTGTGCACGTGGGTGCCGTTGCCTCCGCTGAGGTCTTCTACACGGTATGCCTTGTCGAGCATGCGGATCTCATCGTTGGGGCCTCTTACTTCAATCGTTTTTGATACAAACCAGGCATTGCCGAGGGCATCCGGGTTCTGCTGGGCCACCGGATCGGGGTTCCTGTTCGGGTCTTTGCTCCGGCCCGGAACGATGATATAGCGCGCATTCAGCATATTGATGACCGGAATATGGCGCCTGCTCAGGTGATAATCAATCATATCCTGATAGCGCTGCAGCTTGGCCGGGTGATAGCCTCCCAGCGATTTGTGGAAATAGGATGTGATGGCATCATTGAATGTATTCGTACTCAGGTTGAAAACACGGTAGTCAGAGCCGAGAAGCAAAGCATCAAAACGGGTTTTAACGAGTTCTTCCCGGTTCAGCCGGCCTTTCATTTTCTTCAGCGCCACGAAGTTTTCCTCTGCTGCGGGCCATTTCTTGAATTCCGTTTGCAATATCTGCATGTCGGCAGCGCTGGGCGAAACCCGCTGCTCGGCAAAACGGGCCTCCACAAAGTCATCGGCATTGAAATATCGCTTGCTCACCGACCAGACATCCACTACCGTGAGCAGGGCCAGTCCGGCCAGCAGAAGGAGGGCGCTCTTCAGCTTGCCCCGGAGATAGAACCAAAGCAATGAAGCGGCCAGGGTCACATAAATGCCCGAGCGGAGGATATCCATAAAGTAGAGATACTTCCGGTCGGCCACCAGCGCATCGTAAAGATCGCTCTGCTGCATCCAGAATGAGCCGCCCAGCCGTTGCTTGTCGATGGCCGGAGCAAAATCGCGCAGCAGCCCGTAGGCAGCTAAAAGCAAGAGAATGCCGATGGCAATAAAAAAGCTCTTTTTTAGCGCATTTAGCAGTTCCGCTTTTCCCCCGGGCGATTCGGTGCCCGCCATTTCCGCAAGGGCCGAAGCCGCACCCGATTTGCGGAAGTAGTTCATCAGGGCCATGAAGGCCAGCAAAGGAACCATGACTCCGGCAATGTGGAGGGCCATCGAGGGGGTACGGAATTTATTGTAAAGGGGCAGATGATCGAAAAGAAAATCATTGAAAGCCGGGAAATGCCGCCCCCAGGCCATAAAGAAGGAAAGAAGAATGGCCGCCCACAGCCAGTAGCGCAGAGGCTCCCTGACCAGGAAAAAACTCAGGATAAAAAGGAAAATGACGATGGCCCCGAAATAATTGGGTCCTGAGGTAAAAGGCTGCTCACCGAAATAGGTCGGCACACTGGCAAGAATTTGTTTTTGCTGCGCACGGGGAATATTGAATTTTTTCAGTGCTTTGGCCACATGGGAATTATCGCCCAGGGCTTCGCCACTGCCTCCGCCCATGAAGTAGGGCACATACACGGTCAGCACCTCCTCGGGCCGGAGGCTCCAGCGAAAGGCATAATCCCGCTCCAGGCCGCCCTTGTTCTCTTTGTAGGTCAGCTCGGAGGCCCCGCCCCGCATGGTTTCCTTCGAATGCTCATACTGGCTCCATACTTTGGCCGTATTGGGAAGCAGCGCAAGCAGGCCGAAAAGAACAATCAGCGCGCTGGTCTTCAGAAACGCTCCGCTTTTTCCTTCACGAAGGGCTTCGACAAAGAAATAAGAGGCGATCAGGCCCGACATGATGAGGAAATAGTAGATGATCTGAAAATGGCTCGGAATAAACATAAAGGCCATAAAAACAAGGATAATCGCAAGGCCTTCTTTCAGCTTTCCGCGATAAGCCCTGATGATGCCCCCGAGCACTCCGGTCGAATAGCCCATGGTAGCCACTTTCGTATTGTGGCCGGCCTCCAGCGAAATCAGGTAGTTGGACGAATAGGCAAAAGCCAGGGCACCCACAGCCGCCAGCCAGATATTCACTTTAAAGGCCCTCAGCAGCACGAACATGCCGATGCTCAGAATAAACGGCAGATTGACCGCCACGGGCAGGGGGCTCAGAAGTCCTTTGAGAAAGACCCAAACGAGGTTGGCCGTATAATGAACCGATATGAAAAAGCCGGGCATTCCGCTGAACATGCTATTGGTCCAGAGGCCTTCGTTGCCCGTCAAAAAGCGATAAGTAATTAATTCATGGGCCATGCCCCTGTGCTGAACGATATCCCCCTGAACGAGCACCATCCCTTCGAGCACGGGATAGCTGTAGATGACGGCAATCAGCAGAAAGCCGAGCAGGATCAGTACATTGAGAAGGATTTGATTTTTGGATTTCTTGTTAAGCATATGTGCTGATTTTTGAGCAGGCTAAAGTTAAAAATTATTCATACCCTTCGAAGGCATTCTTTTTCAAATCAGCGTCCGCCCATAATATGAAGAAACGCTTAATTTTGGCGAGCATAAAACGAAATCATGGGAGCAGAGCGTATTTTAATCACCGGAGCCAACGGGCAGATAGGCAGCGATCTGGCAGAAGCCTTGCGCGAACAATACGGACAGGACAATGTCATCACCACCGATCTGCGAGCGCCTGCACACCCCGATGCGGGGCCCTGGGACATCCTGGACGTGTTGGACAAAAAAGCCATTGAGGAGAAGTTCGGAAAATACCGCCCCACGCAGGTCTATCATCTGGCAGCCATGCTGTCGGCCGTGGCCGAGCAAAAGCCCCTGGCCGGCTGGAATTTGAACATGAACAGCCTGCTCAGCATTCTTCAGGCAGCTGTTGACCGGGGCATTTCCAAAGTTTTCTGGCCCTCGTCCATCGGTGCCTTCGGGCCGGGCACGCCCAAGGATCAGACTCCGCAGCACACCATCATGGACCCCACCACCGTCTATGGCATCAGCAAGAAAGCCGGAGAAGGATGGTGCCGATATTATTTTGAAAAATACGGGCTGGATGTCCGCAGCATTCGCTATCCGGGCCTCATCAGTTATAAAACCAAGCCGGGCGGAGGCACCACCGACTATGCCATTGCCATCTTTCATGCGGCAAAAAAGGAGCAGCACTATACCTCTTTTCTCCGGGCCGATACCGAACTGCCCATGATGTATATGCCCGATGCCATACGCGGCACCCTCCGGCTGATGGATGCTCCGGCCGAAAGCCTGCGCATCCGCAGCAGTTATAATTTTGCAGGGCTCAGCTTTACCCCTTCCGAGCTGGCCGCGGCCATCCGAAAGCTCATTCCCGGCTTCCGAATCGATTACAAACCCGATTTCCGCCAGGCGATTGCCGACTCGTGGCCGCACTCCATTGATGATTCATATGCACGTGAAGACTGGGGCTGGCAGGCAGCGTATGATCTGGACCGGATGGCTGCCGACATGCTGGCTCACATTTGATCGTTCTGCCGCATCACTTCATAAAGGGCCATTCCGGCTGCAACCGAGACATTATAAGAATCAAATGACCGCGTCATGGGCAGTTTCAATACCCGGTCGCATTGCGCAAGCAGGCGCGGATGTATGCCCTCACCCTCCGAGCCCATGAGCATGGCAAGGGGCAATTTCAACAGCTCCTCCCCGATCATTTTTTCTCCCTTTTCGCTCAAGGCATAAATATGTATGCCATTGTCGCGGCAGATTTGCATGACCTCATCAAGCGACTGGTGGCGGCAAACGGGAATGTGCTGAAGGGCCCCGGCCGAAGTTTTCATGGCATCGGCACCGAGAGCCGATGACCCTTTTTTCGGTATCACAATGGCATGCACCCCCGCGATGTAGGCAGTCCGGGCAATGGCTCCGATATTGCGCACATCCGAAACACGGTCAAGAATGAGGAGGAAAGGGAGCTCGCCCGATTCGTAAATCAGCGGAAGTACATCTTCGAGCTGCTGAAACTCTACCCCCGAGAGAAAAGCCAGCACCCCCTGGTGATTGCCTTTTACTTCCTGCTTCATGCGCTGGGCAGGTACATTCAATACGGGAATTTTGCGTTCCTTACAGAGCTTACGGATGTCCCCGATCAGCTCGCCCCTCGCATCGCGGGAAATCCAGACCCGGTCGATCGATTTGCCCGACTGCAACACCTCATAAACCGGATGTCGCCCGTATACCCTGTCCTCCGGCTGCCTATCCACCGCTTACATTCATCAGGTCCGGATTGATCAGCTGCATATTGTACTCTTCTTCCAGGGCATTGATTCCTTCTTTGAAGGCATCCAGCCATTCGCTCTTTCCTTTGTCTTCGAGTTGCGTGGCGATGGTGTTGATCAGCGATACATCCCGCAGCAACTGTCGTCCGTGCACCGAGAGGGTCTGACCCTGCTGCGATGAAATCTTAAAGAGAAAATCGCGGCCTCCGCCTCCGTATTCCGAGCGTCTGACATCAAACTCTCCCGCATCATAATTGTAGGCAATATCTTCGGAAAAGACCCGGATCATTTCTTCTATCACCACCGGCACCAGCGAATCGTCACCGGCATTGACCGAGAGGCTTAATACCGGATAGAGCTCATTCGGATCGTAATAGGGCACATTCCAGCTTGGGAATTTCTCCCAGGTCATGCGCAGCAGCTCTTTGCGTTTTTCCTTGCTTTCGTTGGCCACTTCCATCACATTGGCCAGATAGATGAGGTTGCCCCGCAGCATGCGCACGGTACGATCCGTCCACTCTTCCATGAACATTTTCTTCTTGTCCACGTTTCCGAATTTCCACTTCTGCGTGATGTTCTCATACATCAAATCCGTATTGACAAATCCGCTTCCGCCCGCATTGCCCGGAGGCGCCACGGCCATGAGCCGGTAACCGAGGCCTTCGCGCTGCATGTATTTGCCCAGGCCCAATTGCTTGGCCGGGTCTACGGTTATGGAATAGTAAATCGGGCGTTCGGGATAGTTGGAGGCAATAATGTCCATGATCATCAGCTCATCGCGAAAGACCGAACCGCCCCTCAGTTTGCCTTCAATTTGCGGCACTACGTAATCCGCATATTTCTCGGGGATAAGTCCGGCCCGGGCAGCCCGTGCCGAGTCCACTTTCACCGTAAATTTCTTAACCGGAATAATGGCCCGCTCACCGGTACGTGCCTGTTGTCTGACATATTTCATTACCGTGGGCAGGTCATATCCGTATTTATTGATAAAGCGTTTGCTTTTCTGTATGGGGGTCTGAATGAGACCATCGCCCATGTAATCGCGCTTGTCAAAGGTGAGCTTCAAAGGCGGTGCATCGTTGATGCGGTTGTTCAACTGGTCAATATACCAGTCAACGGCCAGGAGGCTGAGGTTGATGATGCGCACATCCGGGCGCACATGCTCCACTTCCTGAATGTACCAAAGCGGATAGGTATCGTTGTCGCCCTGGGTAAACAAGATGGCATTGGGCGCCAGCGATTCGAGGTAATTCCATGCCGAATCGCGGGCTACATACCGTCCCGAGCGGTCGTGATCGTCCCAGCCCTGAAAGCCCATGATAAGCGGCACGATGGCACTGAGCGCCAGGGAAGCCGTCAGAGCCCCTTTGCGACCCATTTTTTCACGCAAAAACTCAAAGAGCGCCAGCACGCCCATGCCGATCCACATGGCATAGGTGATAAACGACAATGCCAGCGCGTAATCGCGCTCACGAGGTTCGCTCGGAGGTTCATTGGCATTGATGATAAGCATGATGCCCGAGAAGAAAAAGAGCACCATCAGAACGGTAAAGACCTCTTTGTTCTTCTTGTAATTGTAGAAGAGCCCGAGCAGCCCCAGGAGGAAAGGCAGCATATAGAAATTATTCCGGGCCGGGTTGTGCTTCGACTCCGGATCATCCAGTTTGCTTTTTCCGAGGCGCATGAGGTCCAGAAAGCGAATCCCCGTCAGCCAGTTGCCGTTTTTCAAACCCCGGTCGATGTGCCCCTGAAGGTTGTCCTGCCGGCCGCTGAAATTCCACATAAAGTAGCGGAAATACATGTAGCCGATCTGATAATCGAAAAAGAAACGCAGGTTGTCGCCAAAGCCGGGCACTTCGCCCTCTTTGAGATTGAGCCACTTCCTGTATTGCCGGGCGTGGTCGTTGTTCATCAGCGAGCCCATGCGCGGAAAGAGCATCTTTTTATTTTTCTTGCGGTAGGAGTTCAGCAGACTGTTGATTTGCCCTTCCGAGGCATTCGGATTCCCCTGCCGGATCGAAGCCCTCAGGCGATCTTCAATCTTGCTCACGTCAAAAACATACTCCGTTTTCTTGCCGATCTCAATGTATTTGCCCGCATCAAAGTCGGCCTGATAGCGCGTGCCCGTCACCTTCTGGTCGAGGGGCTGAGCCATGAATGTAGGCCCGTAGATAAGCGGGCGGCTGCCGTATTGTTCGCGTTTCAGATAGGAATAGAGCCTTGCAATGTCGGCCGGTTCGTTCATGTTGATGGGCGGATTGGCCTTGGCCCTTGACATGACCGTTGAATAAGACGACAAACCGATGATCAGCATGAGAAAAGCCAGGATGCCGGTCCACAATGCCGGCTTTTTTCTCTTCTTCGCAAAGGAAATAAAATAGATACCCAGGCCGAAAACGAGGAGGAGAAAGAAGATAACCCCGCTGTTGAAGGGCAGTCCGAAGCTGTTTACAAAAAGGATATCCAGCTTCACGGCAATTTTAATAAAATAGTCGAGCACCCCCCACATGACAAATGCCAGCAAGCCGAAGCCCGCGAAAAAGGTAATCAGGAATCCTTTGAGTGAAGGTTTGTATTTTCTGAAATAATAGATATAGGCCAGGGCCGGCAGTGCCAGCAGGTGCAGGAGGTGCACTCCGAGGCCGAGGCCCGTCAGAAAACCGATAAGAATCAGCCAGCGATCGGCATAGGGCGTGTCAGCTGCCGCATCCCAGCGAATCATGGCCCATACGATAGCAAAGAAGAAGAAGGCCGAATAAGCATATACCTCGCCTTCGACAGCCGAAAACCAGAAGGAATCGAGAAAAGTGGCCGACAAGGCTGCAATGACAGCACTGCCGATGACGAGCAACGTATCGAGTCCGTCATATTCCTGTCCGGCCTTGTACACCTTGCGCATGAGGTAGGTCAGGGTCCAAAACATGAAGAGGATGGTAAAGGCACTCGTAAGAGCCGAAAGAAAATTGACCGCATAGGCCACATATTGCAGCCCCGGAGCAAAGAGAGAGAAGAAGCGCCCCGTGAGCATGTGCATCGGAGATCCGGGCGGATGCACTACTTCCAGTTTGTACGCTGCAGAGATAAATTCTCCGCAGTCCCAAAAACTGACCGTAGGCTCGAGTGTAAGTACATACACTACAAGCGCAAAGAGGAATACCATCCACCCTGCCAGTGTGTTTATTTTCTTGAATCCGTTCATGTGTTCTGTTCTTTGTTTATTGCCAAGCAAAAGGTGCCCAAATTTAAGAAATGAAAGCGGTTTTCGGGTGCTCTCATGCATTTACTTCATGAGTGCCCTGAGGCGCCCTGTATTAAATTCAATTTTTATTGAATCGCACTTTTGCTCTAATTAATTGTTTTTTAACTTTGCATTCCATTTTGGCCGATGGTGTAATTGGCAACACGTCTGGTTTTGGTCCAGAAGAGTCTAGGTTCGAGCCCTAGTCGGCCAGCCAAAGGAGTTTCCCTCGCGGGAGACTCCTTTTTTTCTTTCGGCACGCAGGCTTTGCACAATTCCCGTGCTGCTCTTTTCTTTGTCAGACCCCTTACATTTATGGTCAAAGAATGCAATTTCAGGAACGAAACAAGGACTTTCGTATTTGAACGCAGAGTTACTTTATAGAAGAAAACCGCAACGATGGCAAAGCTACTCAACGTAAACACCCTGGCCCCCGGTTACAAGGCGGTCGGCATCAGTGATCCCGAAGTGCTGAACAAGGCCGTCCGGCCCTTTCATCATGCAGCGCAGTTCATTGCCATGGCGGGCAAGGCTTATCTGGCCCATATGGAAGACGACAGCCATACCAATATGAGCTGGGACAGCCAGCGGAAAGCGTACACAGGACGCCCCGTCACGGGTTCCGGTATCTTCTCGCTCGCCCTGGATACAAATGATTTTTCCATGGCCCTGGCCGACAACGGAGCGGAAGAATGGACACGCCTGCCCCTCGCTGGCAAGACCCGGGAGGAGGTGCTGGCATGGCTGCAATCCGAAGTGGAAAAACGCGGCCTCGACCCCGCCCTCCTGAAATGGGACCTGCACTATGACATTCCCGAATATGAATATGACAAAGGCAAGCCCTACGAAATGCCGGAGACAGATGCCCGCAACGACCTTGCAGCCTATCGCTCCAATGCCAACATTATCCTCGGAAACATTGCGCTCCGCTTCAAAGACTCCAGCGAAGTGCGCATCTGGCCGCACCACTTTGACTCCGGCATTTTTATTCCCTACGCCAAAGACGAAGAGGGAAATGTGACAAAAGGCATCTATGCCGGATGGAACATAGCCGATGAACACGTGCCCGAACCTTATTTCTACATCACTTTCTATCCCTGGGATCATGCACGGCCCCTCCAGCTGCCCGGCCTGCTGTCAAAAGGCTACTGGCATACGGAAGGATTTTACGGGATTTTTCTGAAAAGCACTGTGCTGGCATCCATCCCATCGGCCAAAGAGCAACTCTATCAGTTGCGCGAGTTCTTTGACGAAGGAATCGACAAGGCCATCCGCATCATGAATATGGTAAAATGACGCTTCAACGCAGTGCTTTTAAAATGCTCTTCCGTCTGCGACACCCCTTCCGCAAGAGCCGCTACCTGATGAAAGAGATTGCCCGCAGAAGCAGGCAGAGTGGCCCTCCCCAATGGGAGGAATGGGAGGAAATGCTGAAGCGATATGTGCAGGATGACGGCAAAGTCCGCTACGCAGAATGGGCCTGTGAATCGCAAAGCCTGGAGAAAGTGATCGAAGCAATGGGCCGTAAGGCTCCCACGGAAGAATGGCCCCGCGATGAGCAACTGGCCTATTGGATCAATATGTACAATGCCGCCACGGTAAGCCTCATGCTGAAGAATTACCCGGTCGCCTCGATCCGCGAGATAAAAAACCGCAAGGGCATTCCTTTTCTGAACAGCATCTTCGACCGGCCCTTTGTTCCCGTAGCAGGCCTGAAACTCTCACTCAACGACATCGAGCATCGCATTCTGCGGAGACTCAACGAGCCTCGCATACACTTTGCGATCAATTGCGCATCGGAATCCTGTCCCGCCCTCGCAAATAAGGCCTACCGGGGCCGCGAACTCGAAAAGCAGCTTCAGAGCGGGGCCCTCCGCTTTCTTACAGATCCGGCACAGAACAGCTTCGGATCAGGGCAAAGCGAGTTGTCCCCCATCTTCAATTGGTTTATGGACGATTTCGGAGGAGAGGAAGGCCTCAAAGAAAAAATAAAAAGCTGGACCGGCCGGACGGAACTGCCGAAAAAAATCAGATTCAAAAAATACAATTGGAAAATAAACAATGCCGGAGATGATCAGAAAGTGGATTAAACAACTCAACAAGGAAAGCCCGGCCCCGGTCATAGCAGAACTGGCAGGGACAGACGACTGGCAGCATCTCTTGTCGCTCTCCGAAAATCAGGCGCTGCTGCTCTTTAAGCATAGCAGCCGCTGCTCCCTGAGCGATATGGCACTCACGAGGGTCTTGAATCAGAGGATAAAAAGAGAGGCAAAAGCCCCTTTGCATATCATCAATGTAGTAAAGAACAAAGCCCTCTCGCGCAAAGTCGCAGCCGATCTCGGCATCGTACATGAAAGCCCGCAAGTCATCGTGCTTTATCGCAGGAGGGCTGAAGCCCACGCATCGCACAATGCCATCACGGCCTCGTGGATTTGCTCGGCCTTGCAGGGCTTAAATCCCTAAAGTGGTCATTTCCTTAAAATTATCATCCCCCGGGCTTAGCGCTTTGCTAATAATTTTTCTATTTTTGCAAGCCCAAATTAAACGCAGTTTTGAATTCATCAGAAGTAAAGCTTTTTTCCGGAACAAACTCCCTTTACCTGGCTAAGGAAATAGCGCGGTATTACGGGAAAGCGCTGGGCAAAATAAATCTTCAGCGCTTTAGTGACGGAGAGTATCAGCCGGTCATTCAGGAGTCGGTGCGGGGAGAATTTATTTTCTTCATCCAGTCGACCAATGCCCCGGCAGACAATTTCATGGAACTGCTTTTGATGATTGATGCCGCCAGAAGGGCATCGGCCGGGTACATAGCCGCTGTCATTCCCTACTTCGGCATGGCAAGGCAGGACCGCAAAGACAAACCCCGGGTAGCCATCGGTGCCAAATTGGCCGCCAACCTGCTGACCGCAGCCGGAGCCAACCGGGTGGTGACAATGGATTTTCATGCCGATCAGATACAGGGCTTTTTTGACATTCCGGTAGATCACCTGACGAGTACGGCCATTTTTATTCCTTATCTCGAACATATCGACAAGAGCAAGCTGGTCTTTGCAGCCCCCGATGTGGGAGCCACCAAAAGAGCCCTCGCCTATGCCAAATACTTTAAAACCGATTTGGTGATATGCGACAAACAACGGGTAAGGGCCAATGAAGTAGCCAAAATGACTGTCATCGGAGATGTGGAAGGGAAGGATGTGATCA
>JALSIH010000168.1 GCA_026981615.1 Chitinophagales bacterium | reverse complement strand
ATGAATATGACAAAGGCCTTTCCTCGAAACTGCTTTTTGAAGCGAAGGAAGGCCGGGTCACTTCCCTGCAAATCAAAAGAGGCCATGTCTTGAATGATCATCGTTCCCGGGTTCCCGCCTTGCTCATCTGTATTGAGGGAACCGTCATTTATGAAGACGAAAAGAATCATTCAAAGACGCTGCTCAAAGGGGATTTTCAGGAGATCGACGCAATGTTGCTTCATCGGGTAAGCGCGCTCAGTGACGGTCAACTTTTACTTATCAAATAAAAAAATTTATACAATGAAGTTAGTAAACATTCACAAACTTATTGCCCTGTCCCTCGTACTTTTCGCCAGTGCGGGCATGGCCCATGGCCAGGAATGGAGTCTGAAGGCATGTGTTGACACCGCCCTTGTGCGAAACAAAGGATTGGCCGTGGCAAAAAACGAAATGCTGATCAGCAGGGAAAAGAACAAAGAGGTAAAAAGCAATTTATACCCCAGGGTAACTGCAAAAGCCGATTACAAATATTTTACGGACCTGCCATATCAGCTGATGCCGATGTCCGTATTTGGCGGACCCGAAGGGCAATATAAAGAAGCCCAGTTTGGTGTACCTCATAACATAAATGCCAGTGTCCAGGTGTTTATGCCCCTTTACAATTCCCAAATCTACGGTGCCATCGAGGCCACCCGAATTGGTGAGGAGATAAGTGAAATCAAGTATCTGAAGTCAAAGGAAGAACTGGTCTTTGAAGTCTCGAACCTCTATTACAACGGACAGATTATCAGAAGTCAGCTCTTCTTTGTTGACAGCAACCTGAGCAACACTGCCAGGCTTCTGGACAATATGCGCTTGCTCAGGGAGCAGAAGATGATAAGGGACTCCGATTTGAAAAAAGTGCAACTCCAGTATGAGCAACTGGAAACGCAAAAAATGATACTTGAAAGCAAATATGAGCAACTGATGAGTGCGCTCAAATTTGCAATAGGTATTCCTGCAAGCCGGCCGTTTGATGTGGCATTCCGCATTATTCATGATGATACCGCAGAGTATGAAGCCAAGTCCACGCTCGACATGCGACTGGTCATGACACAGAGCCGCTTTCTGCAATCCGAAATAAGCACGCTGAAAAATTCAAGACTGCCTTCGGTCGCACTGATCGGCTCTTACGGCTATATGGGTTACGGCTATGATGAAAAGCCCAATGACTTCTTAAACTTTTACCCGGTATCCTTTGCCGGAATACAGATGAGTTACACACTTTTCAATGGCAATGCCACCAGGAAGAAGATACTTCAGAAGGAATATCAGCTGGAAAATACACGACTGCAGTATGACTTGCTTGAGGACAAGACAAGGATGCAGCGAGCCAATGCGGAATTGAGAATTCGAACGGCTGCCAAAAGCATAGAAACATCCCTGCATCAGATCGAACTCGCACAGGATGTCTACAATCAGAGCATTGTACAGCAACGGGAAGGTACAGCTGCACTCAGCGATGTGCTGCTGGCCGACACGGCACTCAGGGAAGCACAGCAAAGCTATCTGGCTGCAGTCATTGAATACATGAAGGCCGACCTGGAATGGAAAAAATTTAGTGGAAACATATTATCAAACAAGCGTAAATAAATCACGATGAACCGGAAAAAAATCATATTAATTATTATTCCCATTGCATTGATAGCCATAGCTGCTCTGCAATTGAGCAAGAACAAAAAAATTGCCGAAGAGCGGGTCTACCACTACGACCGGGAAGCCCCGATAAAAGTGTATACGGATACATTGAGACTTCAGGAAATTGGAGAAGATTTTACGTATACCGGAAATTTTGCACCCAGGAGGACAAGTCGAATCAGTGCCGAAGTGCAAGGAAAGATCAATGAGATATTTGTCGATGCCGGAAGCGAGGTAAAGAAAGGCCAGGCTCTCATTCGGCTCGATCATTCACTCCTCGATTATCAGCTTGAAAGCATCAATGTGAAGATTGAAGGGCTTGAAGCGGATGTGAAGCGATTTAAGGTATTGGCGGCTGCCGATGCCATTCAGGAGGTACAGCTGGAAAAAGCAGAACTGGGGCTGAAATCGGCCAAAGTGCAGCGCGAAACGCTACGGGAGCAAATACGAAAGTCCACGGTAAGAGCACCTTTTGACGGAGTGATCACTGCCAAGCTTAGCGAAGAGGGTGCTTTTGCCGCCCCGGGCATGCCTTTGCTCCGGATCATGGATGTCTCCACCTTAAAGTTTACGATTTATGTGCCTCAGCAGGAGCTGCTCAAATTCAGTCCGGGAGAAAACTATCCGCTGCGTGCCGATGTCTTTCCGGATCGTCTGCTGCAAGGCAGGGCAATAATGGTAGGCAGCGGTGCCAACAAGGCATCCGCTTTCCCGGTACAGTTTGAAATGCGGAATCTGCCCGGAAACCCGATAAAATCTGGAATGTTCGGAAAACTGATACTCCAAAAGCACTCCGGAGAAAAGGGCTTGCTGGTGCCGGCATCCGCCATTCAGGGGACAAGCGCCAATCCGATGCTGTATGTGGTGGATCAGGGCAAAGCCGTCTTGCGAAAGATCAAAACCGGCAAACGATTTGGCAACAGGGTCGTAGTGACGCGGGGAGTGCAGGAAGGAGATATCATCATTGTCAAAGGCTTTATCAATCTTTTTGAAGGTGCCAATGTGCAAATCAAGTAAAAGCGGAAACTATGAATATTACAGAAATTTCAATAAAAAGGCCTTCACTCATCATTGTACTTTTCAGTGTGCTTGCCCTCCTGGGTGTGATAGGCTACATGAATCTCAGTTATGAACTCATGCCGGACTTTAATCAGCCGGTGGTGGTTATCAAAACCATATATCCCGGTGCAGAGCCCGGAGAGGTGGAGACATCCGTCTCACGTAAGATCGAAGATGCACTCTCCAATCTGGAAGGAGTGGATTATCTCGTTACCAAGTCCCTCCCAAATGCTTCTATCGTCATTGCCAACCTGAAATACGGGACGGATCTTGATAAAACCATGCAGGATGCCCAGCGATATATTGACAACATTCGCAAGGACCTTCCTTCCGATATCTTAAGCCCTGTAATGAGTAAGGTCTCACCCAACGATCTCCCGATCATGTCAATCAATGCCAGCAGCAATTTACCGGCCACTGAATTTTATCAGCTGATGAAGGATGAATTTCTGCCTCAGATACAGCAGATCAAGGGGGTGGCAGAGATTACAATCCTTGGAGGAGAGGAAAGAGAGATACAGGTGGAAGTGGATCCCGCCATGCTTAAAATGTATAAAGTCTCGCTCATACAAGTCGTGGAGGCCATTAAGCGGTCGGGCATTGACCTTCCGGCCGGATCGGTGGAGAGCAAAGATGAAAAATATGCGGTGCGACTCACGGGTCGATTTGAAAAACCGGAAGACATTATGAATGTACAGGTAGCAATGCCCGTGCCCGGAAGTCCGGTTTACGTGAAAGACCTGGCCCGTGTGAGCGATGGCATTCGTGATGAGAGCTCTTTCAGCCGCTACAACGGCAGGAACGGAATAGGACTTCTGCTAAAGAAGCAGGGCGATGCCAATGCCGTGGATGTGTCGGGAGAAGTGAGGAAACAGTTTGCAAAGATTGAAAAGGAAAATGCCGATGCCGGTGTGAAGTTTGTCATTGCCGATGACAGCACCGACAATACCATTGCCGCAGTTAATTCCGTGGTATTTGATTTGATCCTTGCGGTCATTCTCGTTTCGGTGGTCATGCTGCTCTTTTTGCGCAGTTTCCGGAACTCGCTGATTGTGCTAATTGCCATTCCGACATCCCTTATCACGGCTTTTGCGGTTATGTGGCTTCTGGGATACACCCTTAACCTGATGACCCTGCTGGCCATGTCGCTTATTATCGGAATATTGGTGGATGATGCCACGGTGGTGCTCGAGAATATTCAACGGCATCTTGACATGGGCAAAGAAAAAAGAAAGGCCGCACTGGAAGGACGTATGGAGATCGGCTTTTCGGCACTTTCGATTACTCTTGTTGATGTGGTGGTCTTTCTTCCCATCCTTTTTCTTCAAGTTTTTGTGGCCGACATGCTTAAACAGTTTTCGGTGGTGGTTGTCACTTCTACGCTAACCAGTCTTTTGGTCGGATTCACACTGACTCCGTGGCTTGCCTCCAGAATTGGAAAAAAGGAAGACCTCAAGCCCGGCAACTTCTTCAATCGTTTCCTGCTCTGGTTTGAGCGACAGCTCGAAAACTTTACCGAATGGTATGGAAAAAAGCTGGAATGGGTACTCTCCCATAAGCTTGCGTTCACCGGCTTTGTCTTGCTCCTTTTTGCCATGACCTTCGGCATCATGCGCATGGGCATCATCGGCAAGGAACTGATCTCTACCGGAGATCAGGGCAAATTTCGCCTGGTGCTGGAGTTTGACAAGACCACCACACTCCGTGAAAACAACCTTGTTGCCGGCAATATAGAGGCTTATTTGCTGGATCAGCCGGAGGTGGAAACCGTTTTTTCAAATATTGGCGGTCCGAGTGCCGGCATAGGAAGTCTCGGAGTGGGATCACCCAATATCACAGAATATACTATTCAGCTGAAAGAAAAGGGGAAACGGCCCGATGAAAGTACCGAGGAATACATGATGCGACTGCGTGAAGATCTGAGAGAGAAATACCCCGCCATCAACTACTCCATGGCTGCGCTGGGCCTTATCCCCCGAAGTGCACCCATAGAAATGACGTTCAGCGGTAAAAATATCGACCGGGTGATGCAGACAGCCCGCAATATGAAGCGCGTAATTGAAGAGATACCCGGGGCCGACAATGTACGTCTGTCGGTGGAACAGGGGAGCCCCGAATATAAAGTTGTTCCGGATCGTGACAAGATGCAGCGGCTGGGTCTCAGTACGGGATACGTGGGGCTTTATTTGCGAACGGCTTTTAACGGGAATGAGGATGCCACCCTGACTGAAAACGGAACGGAATATCCCGTGCGCCTGCGCCTCAATGGCTTTGACCGGCAGGATTATGAGGATGTGAATCGACTGACAATTATCAATCCGAAAGGATTTCCGGTCGAAGTCAATGAATTTGCCCGGGTAGAGCAGGATTATTCGCCTTCACTTCTGGAGCGCAAGGACAGACAAGCAGCCGTCACTTTGACTGCCGATGCCCTGGGAAGACCCTCCGGCTCGGTGGCTGACGATGTATTGGCTTATCTGAGCGAAAATCCTTTGCCGGAGGACATTCAGCTTTCGTGGGGCAGCGATATCAAAAGGCAGAATGACAGTTTCGGAGCGCTTGGATCGGTTCTTATCATCTCTTTTCTGCTCATTTATTTGATTATGGTGGCGCTTTACGACAGTTTTCTTTATCCCTTTGTCGTCCTCTTCTCCATTCCGGTAGCCACCATCGGTGCTTTTATGGCCTTAAATCTTTCAATGAGCAATCTGAGCTTATTTGCACTGCTCGGTCTGATAATGCTCATGGGGCTGGTCGTGAAGAATGCCATATTGATTGTGGATTTTACCAACCAGCTAAAGGCCAAAGGGGTGCATTACAAAGAAGCGCTTATTGTAGCGGGGAAAGGAAGAATGCGTCCCATCCTGATGACAACGCTTTCCATGGTCATCGGGATGCTGCCCATTGCCATGGCCAGCGGAACGGCCAGTGAATGGAAAAACGGATTGGCCTGGGTGATCATTGGAGGATTGCTTTCTTCATTGGTTCTTACCGTCTTTCTGGTACCGATGGTCTATTATCTGGTCGACAGGGCGAAAGAAAAGTATGGCTTTGAGGAGAAAAAGATACTCCTCCCCATACCCGGCAGCTAAGCGGGAAATTTAAAATTATCCTTGGCAGGGAAGTCTGTGAAAGGAAGAGCCGCATGACTATCCTGAATCAGGAAGCCGGATGCCCGGGAGTATTAAATTTCACCCGGGTATCCGGTTTTTATTTGAAAAAGACAGCGCATAATGATGACCGTGTTGCACCGAAGCAATTGCCCGGGAATATGCCGCATATGCTTCAACGGATTAAAGCATTCCGGGATACATTGCCGGCCTAAACTTTCATCATACATAAGGAGCCATATCGAAGGCATCTTTGATGTAGCGGATCACTAAGCCCGACCCGGTGTTTTTGAGTTTAATTATCCGGGATAGGTTCGCACCCATCGCAGCCGCATGAAGTGCTAGAAATTACGCAACCGGTATGCCGTAGGGTAGTAGTTGTTGATTCGTCCCGGGAGTATTTTGACCCATCCCAGTATGGATCCTTCAAAAGAAATCAGGGCCCATCCTTTTTCTTTCGAATGGATCCGGATAGCCTGTTTGGCCAAATATTGAATGGCCGTATCCCTGTCTGCCTCCACTACCGGGTAGGAGCTCTTCAGGTCAAAACGCATCGCCAGTTCATGTGCCGGCACGAAAGAGTTTCCTTTGAATGCGCCCAGTGCAGCACCGGTCTTATACACCGGGATATGCCGGATGAGATGCATGGCGCTGTCGAGCACCGCCACCGGCAGCGCAGAGCAACTCTGATTGAATTGAAGAATAAAACGGTCATCCAATCCGCTGACAAAAGCGGATATCTGCTTTTTGAGTTTTTCCGATTCCTGACGTAAGTTTCCCGGGACTGCATATGCCTTTGTCTCCGGTTTTTGCTCATTTCCTTCTTTTCGCTGAAGAACAGCCACAAAAAAGCCTTCGGATTGCAGCAAATGAGGATAAAAGCGAAAGGCAGCCGGCCTTGTCATTTCAATGTGCATGTTCCTTGCACTTTCTGTGTCAATATCCGGCCAGTCAAAGCCATTGCTCAGGAGCATCTCAAGTTGTTCCTCATTTTCGTTGCGATTAAAAGTGCAGGTGCTGTAGATAAGGTATCCGCCTGTTTTTACCAGTTTTCGGGCCTCGTGCAAGATACGAGTCTGGCGTTCGCAAGAAAGCTTCACATTTGCGGCAGACCACTCCGACCGGGCATTGCGGTCTTTGCGGAACAGACCTTCGCCCGAACAGGGTGCATCCAGCAAAACCAAATCAAAGAGCCCGCCCAGCCGGCTGATGCGGGACGGATCGAGCGAAGTGCTCAGATAGTTGTCAAATCCCCATTTGATCAGATTTTCATTTAAAATTCGGTATCGCTTTCGGTTTACTTCATTGGCCAGCAAGAGACCTTTTCCGTCCATCAAAGAGAGCAAATGGGTGCTTTTGCCACCGGGGGCGGCACTCAGATCGAGGATCAACGGGTGCTTTGTCTTCCACTTGAGTTGTCGAAAAAGGTATTCAATAAACTGTGATGCCGCATCCTGAACGTAATAACTGCCGGTATGGAAGTGCGGGTCAAGGGGAAAGGATGGCCTTTCGTCAAGATAGTATCCGAGGCTGCTCCATGGGATTCGCTTAAATCCGCTGTAATCCGGTTTTCCTTTATATGGATGTGTGCGGATGGCGGTAACAGGCTTAGAGTTAAGAGATTCAAGCAATTCGAAAGCGCTGCCTCCGAGCAAATCATTCATGGAATTAATAAAATCGGATGGAAAACTTTCTTCTTTCATTCCCGCTTCAGAAGCCTCTTTTGTTAATTTGCAGGCAAAGACACCCGTTCGCAAAGATAAAGAGGGAAAAAGGAAGGACTATTTAAAATAAAATGAAATGAAAGCAGCAGTTTTAGAGGCCCTGAATAATGAATTGAAAATAACAGAGCGGGAAAAACCCGTCCCGGGAAGCGGAGAGGTGTTGGTGCGGCTGACAGCCGCAGCGATCAATCACAGAGACCTTTTTATTCAGCAAGGGAAATATGCCGGGATTGCTTTGCCCTGTATCCTTGGTTCTGACGGAGTAGGCCTTGTGGAAGACATCGGGCCCAATGTGGGGGTGGGCCTGATCGGGCAAAGGGTGCTCATCAATCCCTCGCTCGACTGGGGAGAGCATGAAGCCTTTCAATCCCGCAAATTCCGGGTGTTGGGGATGCCCGATGACGGCACCTTTGCCCAATACATCTGCATTGCGGCCGACAATGTCTTTCAAGCTCCGGCTCACCTGAGCGATGAGGAGGCGGCTGCGCTGCCACTGGCCGGACTGACCGCCTACCGGGCACTGTTTCGCAAAGGCGGATTCAAAAGGGGGGAACGTGTGTTTATTACCGGAATAGGCGGTGGTGTGGCACTGATGGCCCTGCAATTTGCCCTTGCGGTAGATGCGCAGGTTTGTGTTAGCAGCGCCTCCGCCCGCAAAATTGAAAAAGCCGTCAGCCTCGGTGCCAACGGGGGCGTTCTATACACCAACAGCGAATGGCATAAAAAACTTCTGAATAATTTCGGCCATTTCGACCTCTCCATTGACGGTACCGGGGGCGATTTGTTTGCACGCCTTCTCGAGATTGCAGCTCCGGGCGGACGAATTGTAAATTACGGAGGCACTGCGGGGCCCGTTAATCAACTCAGCCCACAGCGGCTTTTCTGGAAGCAACTTGTCATTAAAGGATCTACCATGGGCAATGCAGAAGATTTTAAGAATATGCTCGCATTTGTCAGCGAACATGCCATCCGCCCGGTCATTGATTCGCTTTTCCCGCTGGAGGATATCAATCAGGCTTTTAAAAGAATGCATGAAGCACAGCATTTTGGTAAGATTGTACTTCGTATTTCGGAGTAAGAGATGAGATTAAATGTTGGCTTAAGCAAATACTTGTAATGGTCAGAAAACAAACACTTTAACACTTTCGGACTTGCCACCGTCTACATACCGGATCAGATAAATTCCTCCGGGCCAGCCCTCCGTGTTCACGTGCAGGTACCCGCTGTTCATCGTCTGCCGGTAGAATTCCTGCCCGTTGATGGCATAAATATGAATTTCCGAAAGTCCTTGCCTGACGTCATTGACCCGGATTGTTAGCCGGCCTTGTCCATACCGGGCGCGAATTTCTCTCTCTCTGACGGAGGATTGATCCACACCGTTGTAAAAAGGATTGTTCAGATGCAGGGTCCAATATCCTTTAATGCTGTCGATCTGAGTGAACTGAACCGTGGGAGCTGCTTCGAGCCGTGCAAAAGTTTTGGTTACGAAGCCCATCACATAAGTCGTGTCGGGAATGCTGTCCGGAGGCGTGCCCCTCAATAGGGCACACCCCGTATCGGCAGCGGCAAAAGTACACTTTCCGTCACATACAATATCGAGCCAGGCTGGAAAATCGATCTTGCGAAACAATGAGATGCTGTCGATCAGTACTTTCTGCTTATTGCCGAATACGATGGCTTCGGTATCCGTAGGGACGATTATCGTCAGGGTATATTCATAGTGTATCGTAGCTTCGGCATCCGGCAATATCGAATCCTTCGGATAGATGCCGGGTTTCTTAATGCTGCTGTCGGGGATGCATATCTGCGCATTGGCAATTAAAGACAAGAAAGAGATAATAAATGCGAATATTGATTTCATTGTGCAGGAATTTCACTAAAATTATAATACAAAAGTTAAATGCACGATGCCGGGGGAAATCAATTTACGGAACTGCCTTAAAACAGCGTTGATCTTTTTCAACTTCTTTGCAGGCTATCTTGTCAATGCACAGGAAGTGAAGATCAAAGGTCTGGTGAGCGACCGGAAAAACGGAGAGCCGCTGCCCGGAGTCAATATTTTGGTGGATGGCAAGGCCCGGGATGCTTCTGACAAAGAGGGCCGTTATGAGATTCTTGTCAATCCCGGCCCGCATACCCTTGGCTTTCGCTACATTTCATACCGCGACCTTGACATTCAGGTAAATGCGGAAGGAGAAGTTATTTACAAAAATGTGTCGATGTGGCCCTCCGAGTTGCTGCTCGATCTGGTGGTTGTTTCAGCGGGAAAAAGAGAAGAATCGCTTAAAAACGTGACGGTATCGCTCGATTTGATAGATGCGGATCAAATAAGGTCACAACAGACCATCACAATGGATGACGCCCTGGAGCGGGCATCCGGGATTTCAATTATTGACGGACAGCCCAACATTCGCGGGGGCAGCGGATATTCATACGGAGCCGGCAGCCGGGTGCTGCTCCTGTTAAATGACATGCCGATTTTACGTGCCGATGCAGGCTTTCCGGCTTGGAATTACCTTCCCGTGGAAAATGTAGACCGGATTGAAATTATAAAGGGGGCGTCTTCGGTTCTTTACGGATCGGCAGCGCTCAACGGCATCATCAACCTGCATACAGCCTGGCCGGGAGACAGCTTCTCGTTGAAGGCGGGATTTTATAACGGATTATACAATAAGCCGGCCGGTAACAAATACACAGTGTATGATACCCTGCGCGATAATGGACGGATCAAAGAAATAGATACGGTCAATAAAGAGCTGGCATGGTGGCAGGGCGATATCCCTTTTTTTTCGGGGATGAATGTGCTCGTAAAAGCCCCGCTGGGGCATGTGGATCTGGTGGCCGGCATGGAGGCTTATCTCGAAGACAGCTATCTGAAAGGGAGCTATATAAGAAGGGGAAGGAGTAATTTTTCTTTGCGCTACCGGCCCGAAAATTCGCCATGGATCGCAGGAATCCATGCTAATTTTATGAAGAACAGAAATGCATCATTCTTCTTTTGGGAAGATGATTCCTCAGGAATTTACAAACCGTTTGAAGGTACGCTGACACACAGCAACAGCACTTTGTACAACATTGATCCCTTCTTGAAATATTACGGCAAAAAAGGATGGAATCACGTCCTTCAGGGCCGGTATTTTTCCAGTGATATATACACCAATGACGGCAAAGGAACGCTGAATGACATTTGGTACGGAGAATACCGGACACAGAAATCTTTTGAGAGAATCGGACTGAAGAGCACAGCCGGTGTTGCCGTAAATGCGAACCGGGTAGATGCCGAATTATATGGAAATTCGCTTCACAGCGGAGGAAATCAAGCCCTTTTCTTTCAGTTGGACAAGACCTTTTTCAGCCGGTTGAAATTGCTGGCCGGCCTTCGATGGGAGTCGAACCGCATTGACCGGGAAAGTCCGGAGAGCAAACTGGTCAAGCGCTTCGGGCTCAATCTGGCATTGTCCGAGTATACTTTTCTCAGAGCTTCGTATGGTGAAGGTTACCGATTCCCGACCATTGCCGAAAAATTTGTCAATACCAACGTGGGTGCGCTCGGAATATTCCCGAATGAAGCCCTTCGTTCGGAAACGGGGTGGAGCACGGAGCTTGGTTTGAAGCAGGCCTACAAAATAGGCGGAATACAGGGATTTATCGATGCAGCGGCTTTCTACAGTACGTACAACAATATGATGGAGTTCGTCTTCGGTGTCCATGACGGAAGTTTGGGTTTTAGTTCGCAAAATGTAGGAGACACCGAAATCAAGGGCATGGAAGTCATGATTCTGGGAGAGGGGCGGGTCGGAAAATCAACAGTCAGATTCAATACCGGATATACCTACATCGACCCGCGATACAAAAACTTTGACTCTACGATTGCCATGAGTTCATCGGTTGATTACAACATATTAAAGTATCGCTCCCGCCACACTTTCAAAGGCAATGTGACGCTGAGCAGAAAGCAGTGGGAATTGAACTTTCACACGCGTTACTATAGCTTCATGGAAGCCGTTGACCGGATATTTGAAGTGCTGCTGCCCGGAATCGGGGATTACCGGAAAAACAACATGCATGGCGAATGGGTATTTGATTTCAGCGGCAATTATCATTTGAGCCACCGTGTGGCATTCAACATCAGTGTCAATAACGTTTTGAGCAATGTGTATTCGCTTCGGCCGGGCCTGATGGAAGCCCCGAGGAGCATCAGCTTTGGTTTGAATGTGAATTTATAAGGCTACCGGATAATCACCAACTTGCTTCGTCCCAGGAACCGACCACCAAGGAAAGCGTTTATAAAATAAATCCCTGGTGATAGTTTCCGGATATTGACCAGTT
>JALSIH010000167.1 GCA_026981615.1 Chitinophagales bacterium | reverse complement strand
GACTAAGCAGCAGGGTAAAAAATAAGACCTTTCTCATCTATCCTTCCAGTTCGCGAATGAGGCGTTTGGCTCCGGCATATTTGTCGATGATAAAAAGAATATAGCGGATGTCCACACTGATATTCCGGCAAAGGTAGGGGTCATATTGAATGTCGCTCATGGTGCCTTCCCAGTTGCGGTCGAAATTGAGTCCGCAGAGTTGCCCATCCCCGTTGAGCACCGGGCTGCCGCTGTTGCCGCCCGAGGTATGGTTGGAAGCAATAAAGGCCACCGGCAGCTGCCCGTTTTCCCCGTAGGGGCCAAAGTCTTTTTCTTCTAACAATTGCCGCATTTTCTCATCAATGAGGTAGTCGTCCATTCCCGTAAAGGCTTTTTCGAGAATGCCCCGGCCGGTGGTCTTAAAATGATCATACACGGCATCGGCCGGGTAAAATCCTTCCACTTTTCCATAACTGATGCGCAGGGTGAAGTTGGCATCCGGATAATATTCCCGTCCGGGAAAGACCTCCATCTGTGCCTTGATATAGAGGCGGTAAAGCGAGTCGATGCGGTTGCTGTAGCGCTGCCACTGCGGCTGAACATCCTTAAAATAGGAATCGAGCAGGCCCTGCATGAGCCGGTAGGCCGGGTCTTTTTTCAGCTTTTTCAGGTCCCGTGCTTTGTAGTTTTTAAGAAAACGCTGCACCTTTTCCCGGTCAGCAAGGAAGGATTTTTTGAATACATAGTCGCTGTACGCCTCAAAATCTCCGTGAAACTGCCTGCGTATGTCCTTCAACACCTGCGGCTGGTATTCCGGGGCCAGGTCTTCGCTGTACGCTTTGAGCAATGCGGGGAAAATTTCGCGGTCGATCGGGGCATGGTAATCCTTAAAGAATCGCGCACTTTGTTTCAGAACTTTCTCGCATTCGGCACGCAGTTTCATGTCTTCGATGCCATCGAGTTCGCTCAGCTCGGCCAGCTTGCGGAATCGCATGGCAAAGCTGACCAGTTCCAGGCCCAGTCCGGCTTCGGTCAGATAAGTGCGTGCCAGGTCGTAGGGCAGAAAAGCCGAATAGTTCTCTTCGAAGCCCTTCATCAGTTCACGATAGGGCCTGCGGTCCTCGCGCATTACTTCGTTGGCAAATCGTGCTTCAAATTCCTTTTTGCGCTTGACGGCATGCGTCACTTTGAGTCCGCGGATCATGCCCTGCCACTTTTTCCATCCGTTGCTGATGGCGCTTTGCTTGCCGGCATACTGGATGCGTACCTTGTCATCGCTTCGCATCCGGGCATTGATCACATCGAGGCGCAGGGTACGCAGGCGCACCCGTGCGGGCAGATTTTGCTCCACCTGGTACGAGACGGCCTGTGAAACAAGGTACTCGCTCGTACGGGCCGGAAACCCGTAAACCATGGTAAAATCACCTTCCTGCACTCCGTCCCGGTCGATTTCGAGGTATTTTTCCGGGCGATAAGGGCGGTTCTTTTCATCGTATTCGGCCGGGGCGTTGTCGGCATTGGCATAGATGCGGAAGAGTGAAAAATCGCCCGTATGCCGGGGCCATATCCAGTTGTCGGTGTCGCCACCGAATTTACCGATCGAACCCGGGGGAGCGCCCACAAGGCGGATGTCTTTGAATTGCCGCTTCAGGATGAGGATGTACTGGTTGCCGTAGTAAAAGGAAGCCAGCTCGGCACTGAGAAAAGGATCGGAGCCCGCGGCCTCCCGTGTCAGCTCGTG
>JALSIH010000166.1 GCA_026981615.1 Chitinophagales bacterium | reverse complement strand
ATCTTGGTTTTATTGAATTGTTAGTTTGCGGCTTCCGTCCGAAGAAGTTTCCAGAAGCAAATGAACGGCATCTTCGGGCAGCATGGGCTCAAGGACTTCGGGCCACTCAACAAAGCAATAGCAGCCGCTGTAAAGATATTCCTCTACACCGATCTCTTCGGCTTCTTCGGGCTTTTTCAGCCGGTATAGGTCCATATGATAAATAGGTTTCCCCCGGGCATCCCGGTATTCATTTACAATGGAAAAGCTGGGACTTGAGAGCGAGTCGCGCGAGCCCAGATTTCTGGCCAGGGCTTTTATCAATGTTGTTTTTCCTGTACCCATCTCACCGTAAAATGCAAAAACTTTGGCGTTTTTGCAAGTCTCCAAAATCCGGGAGGCGGCCTCCTCAAGATATTTTTTATCCGCAATATGGATAATCGATGCCATCTTTCTGCGAAGTTAGCTTTTCATTGTCAGATGTAGGGAAATGGATATATAAAAGTAAGCGCAAAGCGGGCCGGTATATGGGTGCTCAAGGGTTTGCGTCAGCAACTAATTGGATTCTTCCATGGATGCATGAATGGCAATGGCATCTCGTTTGAACTTACATATCCGGTAATGATGCTTCCCAAGCAATGCCTCGCAGGCCTGCAGTTCTTCGGGCTTGAGGTGTTCGGTCTCAAAAGAAATCATGCCGGGTGTGAGATGTGAAAAATCGATGCCCCGGATGATTTCAAAGTCATATCCCTCGGTATCGAGCTGAAGAAGATCGAGGCGGGGGAGTCCGTGGCGCTTCATCAGGGTCGGCAGACTCAGGCACCGGATTTCTTCGCTTACAATGCAGTCCTCCGGGTTTTCGGGCAGGCGGATGCCTTCCTTCTTTGCCTTGCGGGCTACATAGTTGATTTCTATCTGTTTGATCAGCGTATCTTTTCGGAAACCGGCCAATCCTGTGGCCCATCGGGCACGGCTGATTCCCAGCTTATAGAGGGTCTTTTTCTCATCTTTTCCCGAGATGGCTATGTTCTCGAGAATCACGTTCGGAGCATTTCGATAGGTTTTCTTAAGCCTTCTTTCGAAGACTTCCTTTTGCGGTTCGGTGATGATGCCTTTCCAGCCGTATTTCTTGATGAATCGAAAAACAGGGTCATTCATAAAGCCATCGTTTCCTCCGGCCTGGATGAAATAAAAATCCTTTTTTTTACGCGAATAACGGTCAAATATCTCATCCATGCTGCCGGGCCGGATGCGAAAACGAAGCTTGTAGTAGCTTTTCAGAAGAAACGGATCGCGACCAATCAGGAAAGCCCGGAAGGTCCTGAGTTGTTCTTTAATCCGGAAGAGCACAGCCATTGTCTGAAATTTGACCGTGAAAGTAATGCGAAAAAGTGTAAAAATGCGTGGCCGGATCGCTTACCGGATTAACGTGAAATTGCCCTGCTTGTAAAAGCGTTCTCCCCGGTTGCCGTATCCTTCGATGATATAGACATAGGTTCCAACGGGCTGCATGGCTCCCCGCCATCTGCCGTCCCATTTCTCATTCGGGTCGCTGGTGCGAAACATAAGATCGCCCCATCGGTTGTAGATTGAAAAATTTTCCAGTTCAAATTCATTGTACCATATCGGCCCGATCAAATCGTTACGGCCATCGCCATTGGGCGTGAAAGCACTGGCCATATAAAGCAGGGTTTCGTAGTAGACTTCAATGTAAACGGTATCGCTGGCCCGACAGCCGTCATCCGTCAATACGGTCAGAATGTAGTAAATGCTGCTGTCGGGCTTGATATCGGGGGTATAAATTTCCGGATCGGAGAGCCAGCGCAGCGGACTCCATCGTGGCGTTCCGTTGCCGAAGCCGTGCAGCATCGAACTTTCGCCATAAAAGACTCTTTGATCTTCCCCGGCATCGGCCACGGGATGCACGTACACTTCAATTTGTACCGTATCGCTGAAGCGGCAGTTAAAGCTGTCGGAGATAGTGACCACATAGTCCGTTGAATAATCGGGAGACACCCAAATGCTGTCATTTGTATTGTCCGTGATGCCGGGGTCCCCCGTCCAGACATAGCTCACCCCGTTTTGAGCGGTCAGCAGGATGCTGTCGCCCGGGCAGATAGAAGCATCCTGGGGATAGGGAGCCGGATCGCTGGGAGGGAAAACGTTGATCTCCACGGTTTGCGAATCGCTGCAACCCTCCGGAGTATATGCAATGACCGTGTATATCGTGCTGTCATCCGGAGAAAATTGGGGATTTGGGATTCCTGTGTTGCTGATCCCCGCAGGAGGTTTCCATTCATATCGAAAAGCATTTCCTGCCGATATCTGAATCGAAGTGTTTTTGCAAATGCCGGTATCGGCCAGTGACAAGGATATTTGAGGCAAGGGGTTGATGGCCACACGCACCGAGTCCAGGCTGATGCAGCCGTTGTCATCTGTTCCCGTGACGGTAAAGAGGGTAGTGGAGTCCGGATGGGCCAGGGGCCTGTAGGACGATGGGTTGTCGAGCAATGAGGCCGGAGCCCAGCTGTAGCTGCTGACCCCTTCCGCCTCGATGAATGTGCTTGACAAGGCGCATATGACCGTATCGCCCCGGGCCAGTACCTGTGTAACCGGGAAGTAAATGACCGCCACACTGTCGATGCCTTTGCAACCGTTGCTGCCTGTAGATTCCACATAATAATACCTGCTTGTATCCGGATGGGCCACGGGATTGGCAATTCTCGGATCAGATAAGCCCTCGGGTGGGGACCAGTAATAAGTGCTTCCACCGCTGGCCTGCAAGCGGGCCGAATCGTAGTAACAGATAAATTGATCCGTACCCGCATCGACATCGGGTGCCGGAAGTACCGTAATAAATACGCTGTCCGTACTGCGGCAACCGTGAATATCGCTCACCTCCACACTGTAGGAAGTTGACTGAACCGCTTTCAGCTCGGGGCTGCGGCAGTAACTGCATGACAAGCCGAACGAGGGTGTCCAGTGATATTGAACCCCACCGCTGGCCTGGAGCTGAATGCGTTCGTTTTCACAAATGATTTGGGGCGCTCCGGCTTCTGCGACCGGAAGGGGCAGCACCTCAATGTGCTTTTGGCCAGTGTTTATGCAGCCGTTGGCATCCGTTCCCTGTATCGTGTAGGTGATGGATTGCAGCGGGCCGGCCTGCGGATTGGCAATGTTCGGGTCGCTAAGTCCTGTGGCAGGCGACCAGGTATATTGTACGGCACCCGTAGCTGTCAGCATCAGGCTTTCTCCGTAGCAAAGGCTGTCATCGGGTCCGGCATCAATGCGGGGGAGCGGATTGACCTTTACGGGGATCATTTTCATGGCTTCGCAGCCCTGTGCATCCTGTATGTATACCGTAAATATGACACTGCTGTCAGGACTTGCCGTGGGGTTTGCAAGCGAGGCATCGTTTACAAATCCGGCCGGCTGCCATTGATAGCTGACTCCTCCGGAAGCGGAAAGCGGCAGGGATGCTCCGCGGCACACTGCGCCCGAATCGGGCGATACCGTGAGATTGGGCAAAGGAATGACATCTACACGAAGCTCATCGCTGGCCTCGCATCCATAGATATTATATCCGGTTACGGTAAAAGTTCGCGTACTGTCACCCAGCCAGAGGGGCTCCGGGCAGTTGCTGCAACTCAAGCCGGCCGCAGGGGCCCATTCGTATTGCATAGCGCCCGATGCCCGCAATGAAGCAAGAGAACTTTCGCATATCGTGGTATCCGGTGCGGCTTGAACCGGAGGAAGGGGAAGTACGGCAATGTCCTTGACAAACTGCTTTACACATCCGGATGGATGGGTGACCGTGAGTGTGTAGGTCACATTGCTGCCAGGCTGAATAGTAAGACTGTCGGCACCTGTCACCTGCATGCCCGAGCTGCTTTCCCAATTGTAAGTTCCTTCACCCTGTGCATGCAGGGTGAGGCTTTCTCCCAGGCAGAGGCTGTCTTTCGAAGACAATATTGCGGGGTAGGGAATGGACAGCACATTCACAGTAAGGGAGTCTGCATTCCTGCAAAGGTTAGCATCGGTTCCATAGAGATAGATGCTCAGGCTCGAATCGGGAACCGTAAAGGTGCGGAATGAATCCGGATCGTTGATTTGAGCAGCCGGCTCCCAGCGATAACTGACTGCCCCCGAAGCCTGGAGAAAGATGGTATCTTCCAGACAAATATTCCCGCTTTGTGATGCGGCAATCTTTACATCGGGCAGCGGGTCAATCCTTAAGAGCACCTGATCGCTGGAACTGCACCCGAAGGAGTCGGTGAAGGTCAGTGTATATTGTGTGGTGGCAGGCGGGGATGCCTGAATGACAGGGCCCAGGGTATCGCTGAGGCCGAGAGGGGGCGACCAGTGATAAATTCCTCCGCGATTGGCTGTAGCCGAAAAGCTTACACTGTCGCCAAAACAGCTGCGCTGGTCGGGGCCGGCATAGATCATCGGAAGGTTGTGTACACGAATGGTCATGCTGTCCGTTACCGAACAAATGCCTTCGTTTGTAACCGTCACGAAATATTGAGTGGTTCTCAGGGGTACCGTATAAGGATTTCGCAACACGGTTTGGGCAAGGGCACTGTCCGGAGCCCATTTGTAGCTCGGGTTTTGCAGGCTGCTGTCGCTTAATGGAAGTTGGAGCACCGTTCCGAGGCAGACATCCCGGTCGGGGCCGGCATCCACCCGGGGATAGGGCACTACCGTCACTTTTATATTGTCAAAATCGCTGCAAACCCCGATGGTGCTTTCTACGCGGAAAGTATGCGTACGGCTGGGTACTACCGTTACGCTGTCAAAGTTTTGGGCTACGATATCCGGATCGCTGTCCCAGTAATAATTGTTGGCATCTTTGGCCCATAGGTAGATGGTGTCGCCCATACAGACGGTGGTGTCCGGCTTTGATTCGATCTGAATGGAGTCGTAAATCATGATTGTGGCCGAATCCATAGGCTGACCGGTGCAGGGATTAATGATGTAAATGATCAGGTCTTCCACGTATTCCGGGAGGGTATCGAGATAGGGCGTAATGGGGAAAGTGACCGTATTGAATCCATTCTGAAAATAGATGGAATCGGGGAGATTGCTGTAGTCGATGCCGCGTGTAGCGCTTCCGCCATAAGCCAGGCGAACAAGCTGAAGACCGATGCTGCTGCTGCGTGTCAGGGTCATGTATCCGGGCAGGCAGCCTTCTACGAGGTCCGGGTAAGCACTGCTGTTGCTGGCCACATCCACCTGCGTGCCGTTGCTGGTAAGAGAGCCTGACCGAAGAAAAACACCCGAATCATAAAGCCGGTCTTCGGCATCGGCAATTTTAAGTGCCAGATGATAATTGTTGCAGGGGATGACATTGAGCCGGGCGCTCATTACCACGGTCTGCCCGTCATATTGCAATGTAGCGCTGCCTGCATTGGACTGGTAGTATTTGGAATAAGCGAGGGAGGTGCAGCCGCCCGGGCTGCCATTGCTGCCGGGCGTTCCGTTGTTCACCGAATTGATGGTTACGGCCAGATTGGTATTTGGAATCAATGCCACATTTTTCTTATTGTAGCTGCCTCCCAGGGGATCGGGCCCCGATATAAAAAAAGCAAAGACATCGTTGAACTGAGAGCAGACATACTCATCGTATTCTTCGGAGCCGAAAACGTAGTCGAACTTCAATGTATCGCCAAAAGGTTGCACATCAAACTCCAGAATACAGGCATCGAAGGTGACGAAGGGGCTTATAAGTGCATTGAGATCGGGGTCACCGGGCGAACCGGTTTGAGTGGAGAAGCCTCCCGTATTGTTGGGGCCTACAGCACCGAAAATGGTGCCCGATCCGAGGAATATGCCGGAGTCTATGCCGAGGGGGGTATTGATGCTCTCAAAAAACCCGGATGCATTTCCCCCGCAGTTTAATACGGCATTGCTCACTACCACACCCGGCCCTACCAACTCCTGCGCCAATGCCGCGGCATCCGTGCTGGCTGTGACCTGCAGCTGGGCTTTTCCATTTTGAGGTGCAAGAAAAAGGAACAGCGCAAATGCAATAGATATTTGCCTGAATCTCATCCCTTAAAGTTAGTAAGATGAAAACTTTTTTTTCACTGCTTTTTCGTTTCATTCTCCGGTGGACAACTTAAGCGCATTTATCGGAAGAATCCGAAATATGTGGACAAGCAGGAAAAATGGACGGCTCAACACGATTAGCCGGGCCAGGCATTGGGGCGGGTTCGCCAGGCCCGAAGGCTTTCAATTTCTGTCTTATTGACCATTTTCTTTTCAATGGCCACTTCAATAAGGGTCATGTAATCGGATAAGGTATAGTACTTTACCCCGTATGATTTAATGGTATTTTCTGCTACCGGAATGCCATAGCTGAAATTCGAGAGCAGTCCGATCACTTCATATCCCTCTTCCTGCAGTGCATCCACGGCTGCCAGGCTGCTTTTGCCTGTTGATATCAGGTCTTCAATAACGGTCACTTTGCTTCCGGGGCGGAGATCGCCTTCTATCAGGTTTTTTAATCCATGGTCTTTGGGTTTGGAGCGTACGTATCCGAGGGGCAGATTGAGCCGGTCGGCCACTATGCCGGCCTGTGGAATACCGGCTGTGGCTACTCCTGCGATGGCTTCCGTTTCGGGCAGGAAGTTACGGATCAGGTCTATCAGTCCTTCGCTGATTTTATTTCTGATCTCAGGATAAGAGAGCGTTTTGCGATTGTCGCAATAAATGGGCGATTTCATTCCTGAAGTCCATATAAATGCTTCATTTGGTTGTAGCTTTATAGCTTTAATTCGGAGCAGATCGTTGGCCAGTTCACGGGCAAGACGGGTATCGAAAACCATGGTGAGAATGATTAAAATTTATTTTAACAGAGTCAGTGCAATAATAGCCAATGAGGAGGAAAGCCAGCGCCTTTTGGAGCGTTATTCTGCGCATAACCCTGTCTTGATACGGGTGGATGAGCACTTTAGTCCGAAGAAGTTTTTTCAGGACTTCTGCGGAAAGGAAAATGTGATTGTCATTCTGCAGCACAATCAGCCCGAGGCGCTTTTGAAGCGTTTCATGCAGGATTTCCGATTGATTGAAGCTGCAGGCGGCCTGGTTTTCAATGAAGACGGGGATGTGCTGATGATTTACAGACGGGGAAACTGGGATTTTCCGAAAGGAAAGATCGACCCAGGAGAAAGCCCCCGCCAGGCAGCCCTGAGGGAAATAAAAGAGGAAACCGGCCTGAAGCATTTAAAAATAAAAGGGAAACAGGCGTTTCCGGATTTGGATCAGGAGGGAACCTTGCATTTATACAAGGAAAACGGGGAATACCTCATCAAACTGACCCACTGGTTTGAAGTGGAGGGAAGCAGGGAAGACCCGTTGATACCCGAAAAACGGGAAGGCATTGAGAAGGTAAAATGGATTGATCCGGCTTTTTTTCCGGCCTATCTGAAGCACAGCTACCTGTCCATCCGCGACCTGGCCTTTCGCTATTGCTGACGGTCGAGCGCTTCCATTATTTTCGCAGCTACCTTTCCATGCAGGAATGGCGTGGCATCGCCCCGGTTGATGAGGATTTCGCGCACGATCGTAGAGCTGATGTGGCTGTATTCCGGCTCGCATACCAGAAAAATCGTATCCAAGCCGTCTTCCAGAGAGCGGTTGAGTTGGGCGATGGTCTTTTCGTATTCAAAATCAAGCGTACTCCTCAATCCCCTAACAAGAAAAGAGGCTCCGCATTGCCTGCTGAAGTCGATGGTAAGCCCGGCATATGACTTTACCTCCACGTTGTCTTCCGACCGGTAGATGTCCTGAAGCCATTCCATGCGCTTTTCAAGCGGAAAAAGACTTTTTTTCGCGGAATTTTCACCGATGGCCAGTATGAGGCGATCAAACATTGGCAGGGCACGGTTGATAATATCCACATGTCCGAGTGTGACGGGGTCAAAAGAACCGGGAAAGACAGCTGTACGCATGAACGAGAAGTTTTATCGAATTTAATCAATTGCCGCTTATCTCTTCCCGGCTTTCTTCTCTGTGGATAAAAATGCTGAAGTTGGTCTGACCATAGTTTCTTCTGGCCCGGCAGCGCTCATCCGCATCAAAATTGTGAGCCGGTGAATGTTCGAGCACAAACCACCCGCCCGGTTTCAGCAATTGATATTCGAAGATAAGATCCGGAAGCCGATTGAGGCGTTTGAGGGGATACGGGGGGCCGGCAAAGATGAGGTCATACTGATCTGCACTGTGCTCGATAAAATGAAAAACATCTTCCCTGTACACCTCGATCGGAAGTTCCAGTTCTTCCGCCATCCTGCGAATAAACTGCACATTGGGGCCGTAAATCTCGACACTGCTGATATCGCTGCATCCCCGTGAGCCCATCTCATAGCTGATGCTTCCGGTACCGCTAAAGAGATCCAGAAAGCGGACTTTCTCAAGGTCGAGGTTGTTGCTAAGGATGTTGAAGAGGCCTTCTTTTGCTATGTCGGTAGTCGGCCGTGCCGGATTCTTTCTCGGAGGGTGGAAGTGCCTCCCTTTGTGTATGCCGCTGATGATTCTCATGAGAATGCACTTAGGAGATTGACATAGCGGTGCATGGTCAGGCCCTCGAAGGATGCTTCATCCGCTTGAAGAGCAAGGGGCAAACGGGCAAACTGCAGGGATGCAATGTATTTGTAGAGAAGCGGGTACACCGAAGAGTCCTGCATGATATCGCCCGAGAGGATAAGCGGTATTTTTTCGCGGTCGAGTTCCCATTGCTCATACAAGAGCAGGATGTAATAAACGAGATCCTCTTTGGAACGGAACTCGAAATAATTGTGATATTGGAGCTTCCCGTTTTTGATAAGGGTGATCTCTACGAAGGGGTGCTGAAGGTGGGCATAGACTTTTGATTTTCCCGTGGCCGAATTGAGCCGGAAATAATGATCCAGCAATGCGGCACTGCTGTGCCGTATCTCTGCAGAATCGAAAGTGCTGTTTATTTCTTCCGGCAGGCGGGCAGGCAGATGATAGATCGCTTTCATCCCGGATTGTATGAGGTTCTCGCTCCGGGCCTCCGGGTAGGGCAATCCGAAAAGAAACTCCAGAATGCCGGCATCCGTATCTTTTGATTTAAGAGCTTCTGGCCGCAATGCAAAGGCAGATGACCATATAAGAACCGTTACCTTTCGATATTTTGCCAGCAGTTCTTCCTCTTCCCTTACAACCTGCCTTAAACTTTCCACCCGGTCTGCTTCGGCTTCGAGGTCCTGCCTGAAAAGCAGAAGCAACGCATTGCTGCGCTGGTCTCGTATGGCAAATTGAATGGAGGCATTTGATATCAGCAGCGACAGTTCATAATCCTTGCCGTGCGCTTTGTCATAGGGCGCAGCTATTCGCTTGGTCGGTGTGGCAAGTGATGTGATGGCAGCAATATTTAAGGTGAATGAATCTATTCCTCACCCGGCTCAAATTCCTGTATGTCGGTTGTGGCTTCTTCGAGCGAGCCCAGCCTGATACCTCCCTTCGGTTCATAATATCTTTCATCCAGTCCCCTCAGGATGCTTTCATTGTAGGCAACTACCTTGTACACCGGTACCTGCACACGACCGAGGCCCACGGTCAGTATTTTCTTTTCAAGAACAAAAGTGTCGCCTCCGGCATAGGGGATGAATTTCAACGAATCGGGGGCGGTTCTGATATGAAGTTGGGCAATGGCCGGCACATAAGTGGTGTCTTCGACTTTATAAGAAAGAATTTCATCCCCGCCCTGCTGGCGCAACTGTTCGTTGTAGGCCTTGACCCGCAGAGTGAATTCATTAAAAAGGTCTTCTCCTTCCAGGTCCTGCGGAATGTCAAAAAATTTGATGGCTTCATCAACTCCGAGTACGACCACCGTATCGGCCGTGGCCCCGATGCTTCGAATTTCCATGATGCTGTCGTGAACAAGCACATAGGCCAAGGTATCCCATGACCCGGCATAGGTGCCCGTCACATCCTTGAATTTATTCTGGGCCTTTACGATTTCATCCATCTGTGATCGAACGGCCTTATATCGTTGATTTTTTGCTTTTTCGAATTTCCAGGGCGAGAAAATCTCATCGTACAAACGATAGCCGAGAAAAATAATCAGCAACGTCAAAAGGATCTTCAGCGAAAAGACAACTATTTTATTCATCGTGATTTAATCATTTGTGAATGGGCAATAATAACATTTTTATCGCTAATTGTAGGAGTCAGTCATAAATTTAGCACTTCAATTTAACGGAGTTCTTGCAATCTTTAATTTAGCCCGATGGAAATTAAAAACAGTGACTTTGTCCGGACAGTAAGGAAAAAATTTGAAGGAAATGCTTTTTCTCATCTCATGGGTGTACGGCTCGACAGCATCGGGCACGGAGAAGTGCAGGCATCCCTTGATCTGAAGCCGGAACTCCTCCAGCAGAACGGCATCGCCCACGGAGGGGTGCTGATGTCGCTTTGCGATATCGTAGCCGGATTTGCCGCTTTTACGGTGGCCGGTAAAGGTGAGCATGTGGTGACGGCTTCCATACAAGTCAATTGTCTGCGGCCGGCCACTGGAAAACTATTGGCCATAGGGCGGGTTGATAAGGCCGGACGGAATATTTTCTTTTGCAGCAGCGAGGTTTTCAGTGTTTCGGCAGACGGAACCCGCACCCTCGTCAGCAATTCGAGCTCTACCATGGCTGTAGCCCGGGGATTAAGGTCTTAAAACATTTAATCACGCCCGTATCGTCCCTTTTTTTGAGCAAATATTTGAAGTATTCATTTATTGATAAATAAAGTTCAGCGCTCTCGTCTTTTTTTATAAAAAAAAGTTATTACATTTATTGTGATTAAATTCAAGCAGACATGAAGAATACGATCTTACTTATCGCTGTAATGGTGTTTCTTGGGACAACATGCCTGGCGCAACAGGAAATTACCACCACTAAAGAAATACCGGAAGAAATATACCCGGAAGAAACCATGGACAATGAGTTGCCAGGCCCGGATGGCCTTCAATTGCCACTTCGAACAGCAGGAACAAACTGGCGTATGATCGCTTTTTCCTTTGTTGACGTTACCGGCCCTACCGACTCTACGGAGTATTTGTACGACAGCCCTGATGACAGTTTAAGGAATGAAAGTATAAGTTATGAATGGGATGGTTCTTTGTGGATCAAAGTCAACAGAACAAAAAATACTTTTGACGCTAACGATTATCTTCTTTTGTACGAAACATTTTCCTGGGATGGTGTTGCATGGATACCCAATGCCCGCATAACCTACACCTATGATGCAAATTATAACAGACTGAGTGAGACTCATGAAAAATGGGACGGCAGTATATGGGTAAAGGATAGGCGCTATATTAATACCTATGACGCAAATAATAACAAGCTAAGTACGACCAATGAAGACTGGGATGGAAGTGCATGGGAAAAGGATTATCGGTTTTTATATACCTATGACGCAAACAATAATAGATTGAGCCATGCCTTTGAAAAATGGGATGGCAGTGCCTGGGAAAAGGATTGGCGCATCATTTATACCTATGATGGAAGCAATAATATGCTAAGTCAGGCACGGGAGAATTGGGACGGCAGTGCGTGGGAGAAGAAATGGCGAAATATTAATACCTATGATGCAAATAATAATATGCTGAGTCAGACACGGGAAAACTGGGACGGCAGTGCCTGGGAGAAGGATTGGCGATTTGTCAATACTTATGATGCAAACAACAACCTGACGAGTAAGGGCTACTTTAACTGGGATGGCAGTTCCTGGGAGAAGGTTTGGCGCTCTATTTTCACGTATGATGCGAATAACAACAGAATAAGCTGGACCCGGGAAACCTTTGACGGTAGTTCCTGGGAGAAGGTTTGGCGGTATGTCGAAGACTATGATGCAAGCAACAACTTGACGAGTTTGGGCTACTTTACCTGGGATGGCAGTGTCTGGGAGAAAAAATGGCGTGAGCTGTATATCTATAATGCAAACAATGATAGGGTAAAAACTACGAGAGAAGCTTGGGACGGTACCGTCT
>JALSIH010000165.1 GCA_026981615.1 Chitinophagales bacterium | reverse complement strand
TGTCACCAAAGAAGTTAGTAAATAGGTAAGGGCTAATAAGACCAATGCGACCAAGGTTTTAATTGTAAAGGGTTGCATATTGAATTTATACAATACAAAAAGGGTTTTTACTCCATTCAGTAGAAAAACGGATAATGCCGTTGCCAAGGCAGCCCCCCTTATCCCATAAGGAGGGATTAGTAGGTAATTGCTGATTACAGCCAAAATCAAAAGTGCAATACTAAATATTAGGGAATAACGATAATAAGTGGAATTGGCAATAATCAATCCGTTAATACCCGTTGTCATATCAAATACTTTTGCCAGCCCCAACAAAGCAAGAACCGGGAATATTCCACTGTACTTATTTTGCAGATAAAATGTAAAGTCATTTACATTGCTAAGGACAAGGATTAAAAAGAAACCACCGATGAGCAACTGATTTATTGAAGATTGCCTGTATATTTTATTGATTTCCCCAAGTTCATTATTTTTCCAAGCCTCCGCAATAAGGGGATTACTAATCAGAGAAATATTACGAGCCGGAATGCGGACAACTTCAGCAATAAAGAAAGCAATGGAATAAGCCCCCGCGGATTTCAATCCTGCAAGTGCCCCAAGCATCAACACATCTATCTGATTTATGGCTCTATTGGGCAATTTATTAAGAAAGACATAAAATGAATAAGTAAGTATTTCACTTGGACTTTTTACTCTGGTAATCAATGCAGGATGCCTAAATCGGATAAGCCCCTTAAAATAAAGATATGTAAACATAGTCAGCAGGCTGATAAAATAGGTGCTTGCAAATAGCAGCACAAAAACCTCAAAATCAACCATATCAAAGTAAAACAGTAGGATACTAAACGTCTGCAAAAATCTCAATAAAGTTTCCTTGATAAAGGATGGGAAAACAGCTTTATAGGAAGCACGTGAAAGGGCATATAAAATTTCACTAAAAACTACGGAAATGGTGATGACAAGAATAGCAGGAAAATGTTCTGAAAAATGTACCTCATGATCGTAAGCATGGGAGAAGAAGAACTCTTTGAAAGAGAACAAAGCAAGCAAGAGCACAATTGTAAATGCTGAAGCAAGCAGGCATATATATGCTATGAAAGCACCGTTCTGAGATCTGCTCCGCTTAAAGTAAGGGAAAAAGCGGTTGAGCGTGTTGGACAGACCGAACTCACCAAACTGAGCCAAGAGCATGGAAACGGAAATCACTACTCTTAGAAGGCCAAATCGCTCCTCAGAGAGGATACTCGGGAAGAACCAGACCATGTTGATATAGCCAAGTGCAATACCGAGGTAATTGAATAATGATGATTTAATACTTTGACGTATGATGATGCCCATTATTGTTTTTTTAGGTTCAATTCTTTACTCTCATGGGCAAAAACGGAAAGGGATTATCAAATTTAAGTTTAATCATTCTATAGCACATAGCAAATTCAATCTATAAGGAAGAGCTAAATATTCAATTAATATTGATAATCAAGAAGTTTAATTTCATGCTGAAATGCTTTTTCGATAATTCTTCTTTGCGCTTCAGTATAAACCTTTCTATAGGGCCTTTTATCACTTCTATGATTTGATTTCGCCTTGACAGCAAGCTGGCCCTCAAATGGAATTCCCAAAGTACCAAAAATAGCACTTAACTCCTGATTTAGATCCTCGTACTTTATAATATGATCCACTATCACTTTTTTTTTCCTGTCAGTATATAAAGGATAATTTATACAAAAATCTCCTTTCGCAAGATACTCTTCGAAATTCAGATCACCACCATTTCTATCTTTCATCATACTGTAGTGAGAAAGTGTCTTATCCCACGGATTTCGCTCTACACAAAACTTAAAGTAGGAGTTCCACATTTTTTTTGAAATTCGCTCACGTACAATTAATGCTGGTATATGATTGTAAAATTTTCTTCTTCTCAGAAGATCATGGACAGTTAGTTTTGCTTCTTTAACACCACGAGTGCGTAACTCACGAGCTGGATTCCATATTCCCATATAGTTCCTTGCTTTATGAGATTCTACAACAGGACGAACAGGAGTAAGTATATCCTTCTCATCACAATGTTCTGATAAGAAAACTTCAATACTTGTACCCGCAGTTTTTCTGGTCTTTATAAAAATAAATTTATATTTATGGGATATGATCATTTCTTTAATCTTGTGTGTGCATTTTAGTTAACATCAATTCTTAAGAGACCCAAGATAAAATTAACCATTTTAATAGAATCCCAAATCACATGCCTTTAAATTCTAAGGAAAATATTTACTTTTTAAACATTTTATTACTTAAACTATGATTAAAAAATAATGATGTTGGGAAATGAAGAATTCATATTTTCGCAGGAAGCAAGGCAATCAATATGAATACGACTTTAATCACATCAATTCAATTTGCAACACCTAACAAATGAATATCTATCTTATTGGGTTGAGACGTTCAGGAACTACTATAATATTTGATGCTTTTTATCAGGACAAGGACCTCTATCTACTCTACGAGCCTTTAAATCCTGCCGTCAAAATGAAAGGCGGGGGCTCCATGGCTACAGATATTGATTACAATGAAAAGATCAGGATGATGCGCCAGGCTTTTATTAAAAAGAAAGGCCTGAACAAAAATGTCTCCGATTTTAACTTTGGAGCAGGCAGCAATTTTATGCTGGAAAGCAGCAAACATGAATTACCCCGGTTTATCAGAGAGTACTTATCCTTTCTTATTCATTCCGAATCCAATACGGTTCTCAAATTTGTACGTGCTACCTTTCTCATTGATCAGCTGCATCACATTGCTCCGGACTCATATATGATTCATATTCAAAAGAATCCGATTCGATTTGCCACTTCTCATTTATTTGGAATAAGAGATAAACGCTTAAGTGGCATCTCTCTTCTAAAAAGAAAGACTTCCCGGGCGCTGGGCCGCTATTCCAATAAATATGAAAAGACCGATCCGGAAGATTTCTTTAATATAAAAACCGGATATAATCACTGGAGCCAGGAAGATATTGCTAATTATTACATACGTGAAGTTGCAAAGAGAAAAGATCTGGAGGAGCAGCCGGCATATATCAAACTCTTGTTTATCTGGAAGGAGTTTAACGAACGCATGATTGCGGACGGACAAAAATATTTTGGCGATAAGTTTTTAAGTATTGATCATGAATCCTTTTGTAAGAACCCGGTCGAACAAATTTCCGGTATTTACAAATATCTGAACCTTGAAGTACCTCAAAAGGTCATTCAATGGGCAAAGGACAACGTAAATGCGCCCAGGCCCTTGTACGCAGCAGATGACCCTCGATGGAAAAGTGCATTGGAGATGCTGGAAATTGACTTAAAATACCTTGAAAAAGATATCAAATAGGATAGTATCTTCCCATCAGAGGCATTTTTTCGAGAGTGCCAACGGACAGTTCGACTCTTCCTTTGCTGCGTTGCGCATTTACAGGCTTTCGAATTAATCTGGCAAGTTCTCTTTCGGGCAATGGTTTCAGCCCGATGAACATTGCTATTTCCGAGGAAATCTTTGTATCACTGAAGAAATCTTCTGAACGTACCGTAAGCACACGGCCTTTTCTGCTTTGCTCCTTAAACTCCTCAATAAAAGCATTTGTCTCCTGCCAGAGCCATGCTATTTTATCTGCCTGCGACCACTTCTCCCAATCTTTCAGCTGCTCCGGCTTGATCTTCCCCTCGTCTCTGATGCGGCCTTCGAGGTACCAGTTTCTTGCCATTCCGCTGGCAATAAAGTCAGCCGGATGCCGTATCAGATGGATAAATCTGGCCTTTGGAAACAGCTCTGCCAGCTGATAGGCAAAAAAGGTGATTCTCGGGTTGCTTTCCACAAATGCTTCATTCCTAATGAACGCATTTCGAACATATTCATACCGTGCGGCATCAATCATGGCCTTGCACAGATCCGCTTTGTCTTGCCAATGCCTGTACGCATAAGCACTGTGAAAGGTCAGCTCGGGGATCGGGTTATGCTCCACACGCACCCCCTTGTGATGAGATAATATCTTTGTAAGCAGTGCCGTACCTGCCCTGCCCGTTGAAAGCACAAAGCAGGGACTCGCATCCCTCAGCACCCGCTCATGCAGCTTGTCAATGTTTGGGTCCTTATATGTATATACAGCCCTTCTCTCTGTTTCTTCGCTGAAAAATTGCCGGTTCTGATTCCACCATTTTCTCAGTATGTCCAAACTCTTATGGTAGTACTCCTTAAGCATTGAAGGATAACTTTTTCATGGCCTTTTCCATTTGTCTGTAAAATGCTTCTTCCGTGAATTTATCAAGATTATCCTTTAACTCCGCATGAAAGCTTTGAAGGGAAGCGTCATCCATTTCCGACAAAGCCGTCAGTTTTGCAATGGCCTCGTCTTCGTCCTGATAGCGTAATGATGCAATTCTTACGGTTTCTTTCTGGCCTCCCGAATCGTGAACCACCGGAATACAGCCATTCTGTATTGCCTGAATTGCCGTTATCCCAAATGGCTCATTTCGAACCGAATGCAGAAAATAGGCAGAACTCTGAAATATTTTTTTCAGCTCAGCCGACTCCAAATCCGGATGCAGGGAGACGTTTTGAATTTGCTCATCCCTGATCGTCTGCCGGCACTTCTCAAAGTACGACCGGTCATCCACAAAGCCACAAATAAAGAAATGATATCGGGGCAATTTTTTGGCAATCCGTATTTGTTCGATCTGCCGCTTTGAAGCCACAAAACGCCCAAGCGTCATCACATTTTTTCTGCTGCCGCTCAGCGGGGCGCTCCCCTTCTCAAGGTTGACAATCGGAGGATAGGCTACAATGATTTCTGTGGGGTCGATTTTGTAATACCGAGCAATTTCGTTTCGCGTAAATTCGGAATTCGCCATTACCACCTCATTCGAACGGAATTCCCTGTTTAAAGAATACAGGCCACGAGCCAGATAAAACGGGTCCCGGCTTATCAACAAGGGGTGCATCTTTCCGGCACCCGGGTCATGAATGGAACGCCACTTGCTCAACACCCTGGCTTTTCGTGGAAAATGAATATAAGACAGGGTGGGAATATCCGGCCCGAGAAAAGATACATTGTTGTGGGATATAATCAAATCATAATTGCGGGCATATTTCCTGAGCAATAAGTTAAACCACAAGAGATTCCATTCGTACGGCATCTTGAAATTATGAAAAATCTTCTTCAGCCTGAAATCAACGCTCTTGTTAAAAAGCTGCTTCAGCCCCTCTTCATCGTATGCACTTTTTAGTGTGACAATGTCCGGCTTGATTCCTTGTTGATTTAAATGCTCAATCATATTCATCATCACGTGCACAATGCCTCCCACCACAATTCTATTCTGTACGATTGCAACTCTCATCTCTGATGTTTATGATTTCATTTCTTTTTCTCAGGCATTCTTTTTCAACCAAATGTGCAGGGTCATCAATCTCCAAATCAGCCTTACCTCTTTATTTGAACCTCTTTCGTATTCACTGATCAGAGACCTTACACGATCCATATGAAGAAAATCATAGTTTGCCTGCTTCATTTCCCCAAGGTAATGCTTAAGTGGCCCTCTGAGCCATTTGGTCTCTCCGGGTGTTACGAATCCTTTTTTGTCTTTTCGTGCGTACACTTTGGCCGGCAAGAGCTCCTTCAAGCCCTCTCTCAGAATATATTTGCTCACGCCCATGTGATAACGGTCATCGTTGCTCAGGGTGAAGCCAAACTCAAGCAAACGATGGTCCAAAAACGGGACTCTGGCCTCGATGGAATATGCCATGGAGTTTCTGTCTTCCGTATGCAGCAGCGAGTTCAGTTTGGTATTAAATAACAAATGATAAAGAAACGCATCCACTCTGCTGCCTTTCTGCCTCTCCAGTTTCACAAGAGACTTCCTGTTCTTCGGCAGGAAAGTACTCTTTTTGTATTCCAGATTGCTGATCTGCTCCTCATTTAAGAACAAATGCAGAAAGGACCTGCCAGCGATATCCATCACGTTTCCTGTTGAAAGGCCTTCGTTCTGCCGGATTACAGAGAGTGTTTTCAAATATTTCCCCGCTTGAAGCCGGCTCATGGCATCGGCCAGATATCTCGGAGCCGTGTGCCGGTAACCCGCCAGATATTCGTCAGACCCCTGCCCGTCCAGAACCACTTTTATATCATGTTCCCGGATCATTCGCATCAGGAAATGCCGGGAGATCGGAGCACTGCCGGAGATGGGCACGTCAAAGTAATGGATCACTTCGTGCAGGGCTTCTTCTATCTCGCTCTCGCGGGGCGAGTAGAAGTAAGGCTCCACATTGGGATTGTCTTCAATGACCGCTTTTGCAAATTCCCGCTCATCTACATCCCCCTGCCCGTCATAGTAAATGGTGAATGTCTTAAAAACATTTTCCGGATTCAGCCTGGCAGCGGCAGACACGATGGCAGAGCTGTCGAGCCCCCCGCTCAGGCAACTGGCCAGCACTACATCCGAGCGGGAGTGTTGGCGTATGCTCTGTAAAAACAATCTTTTAAATTCTTCCTTCTTTTCTTCAAATCCGAGCGAACTCTTTCGCGTTGTATCAATATCCCAGTATCTCCAAATCTTTATTTCTCCATTAGTTATCAGCATGTTATGTGCTGCCGGCAGTATTTTTATGCAATCAAAATAGCTTTCATCCTTATAATTCAGCCAGCCGAGCTGCAAGCCTCTGTATATCTGACTGACATTCGGTTTGTTTGAAAAAAGACCCGTCTTTTTCAAAGGTTTATACTCGGAGGCAAAACAGAAACGCGCTCCGTCCCTGATATAATAAAAAGGTTTGATCCCGAAACGATCACGGGAACAAAAGAGCTCCCCGGAGCGGCTGTCCCATAAGGCAAAAGCCCACATGCCTGCGAAGCGCTCCACACATGCAACGCCCCATTGCCGGTAGCTTTTTATGAGCACTTCCGTATCCGAGCTGGTCTTAAACTCCAGACCGAGGGCTTTAAGTTCTTCCCGCAATTCGATGTAATTATAAATTTCACCGTTGTAAACCAGATGCAAGTGCCCATCCGTGAAAGGCTGGTTTGCTTCATCCGAAAGATCAATGATACTCAGCCGGTTGTGTCCCAGAAACACGGGGCCTTCGTTCCATAAGCCCCGGGAATCGGGTCCGCGATGGCCGATTGTCTCCAGCATCCGGCTCAATTGCTCCATCCCGGAATCCCTGCCAAACCCTTCGTCAATAAACCCGGCTATCCCACACATTATACTATCCCATTTTTGCTGACGCTTTGCCTCATCACTGCTGCGAACTTTCTTTTTAATTTGAAGGATAAGAAGTCATTTCAATACTTCTTTTTCTGCTCCTGCAAATATACCCGACCCAATGAATAAAATCATTTTGCCTTCAAAGAACCTCGATTCAATTGGATAAAGTGCCCGGCATGAGTATTTTCATGCCTCAAGAAATCGTGCCCGTGTCATTCAGAATCAATCTCAACCCCCAGTATCGAAAAGCGGAAAAAGCTTTGAGATACACGCTTGCTCTGCTGCAACACTCCCGCGGGCTCTCATTTGAAACGGATACGGAAATAATTGTTTCGGATGCAGCGGATGCCGACATACGCATATCCGGCTTGTTTCTTGAGAATTATTGCAGCCACCGTTTCGACTGGAGGGCGTATTTCAGGGAAGAACCCCTAATCAGATGTGAGGACGGAAGGCCGGACTATCTTTCTACTGCTTTTTACATGCTCAGTTGTCTGCAAGAGTATGGGAGCAATGCCCGTGATGCGTATGGCAGGTTCCCCTACGAAGCCGGCTATCAGAAGCACTTCGCTGTAGTTGAAAAGAATCTTGTCAACAGCTGTTTTGATGCAATAATCAAAGAAATTCAAAAGCGCCAGGCTGTATCCGGAAAGGAACCGCAAGTATCGCGCATTGTGCTGACCCATGACATCGACTCTCTTTTCGGTTCATTTCCCCAGGATTGGCTGGCCACACTGAAAAATGGGAATTTCAAAGGCTTTATCCGCTTACTCAAAGCAAGCCTGGCCCATCCAAAAGCAAAAAGTGCATGGAATACGATCCGGGAGATTCTGGAAATCGAAGGGCAGTTCGGATTTTCCTCTATCTTCTTCTGGCTGCCCGTAAAAGGGAAAAGCACACTTGACCCGGCCATAAAAAATGCCGATTACCGCATCGGGTCAGCGCAGATCCGGGACTTGATGCAGGAAGTGCGATCCAGGGGATCGGTCAACGGCCTGCACAAAAGTGCTTCGCACTTATCGTTCAGCGAAGAGTTTGAAAGACTGCCTCAGGACTTATACGATAAGATAAACCGCTATCATTTTCTTCGATTCAATATTCAAAATGATTTTCCGGTCCTCTCCCGCAATGTATCGCAGGACTATTCCCTGGGTTTTGCCGAAGAGCCGGGATTCAGAAACAACTATTCCCTGCCCTATCCGCCTTATGATGTTTTGAATGACCGGCCCTTTGATTTTATCGAAGTCCCGCTGAATATTATGGATCGTACGCTCAGAAATTATAAAAAACTCTCCCCCGGCCGGGCGCAGGAGCACATTCTTCAATTTCTCGAATCGCACAAGAACGATGCCGTTATCAGCATTCTATGGCACAATCAGTTCTTCTCACCATACAAGTTTAAAGGCTGGAAGCCTGTGTATATCCGCATCCTGCAGTATTGTCGCGCGCACAATATCCGCCCGATCACTCCGGAAGAAATTCAAAAGGAATATTCCATTAATTTTGACTCTTTGTGATTAAAAAACCCAATCCGTGATTGAAAGAATACTGCTGCTCGCTCCGCACCCCGATGACGGGGAGTTGTCAAGCGGGGCATCTCTCAGACGATGGTCTGACGAAGGAAAGGAAATCTGGTATGCAGCCTTTTCTCCCTGCAATAAGTCGCTGCCCGATGGATATGCCCCGTATCAGCTCTATGACGAACTTCAATCGGCTGTCTCCAGGCTGGGCATTGACAAGGCACATACCATCACTTTCGATTTTCCGGTGCGCGATTTCCCGCAATACCGGCAGGCCATTCTTGAAGAGATGGTTAAAATAAAGAAGGAGATAAACCCCGGCCTCGTACTGCTTCCCAACAGCCGCGACCTGCATCAGGATCATCACACCATTTATGAAGAAGGCCTCCGGGCATTTAAACATGCCCGGCTGATCGGCTACGAACTTCCGTGGAACAGCTTGTCCTTTGACTCCGACTTCCACGTGAAAGTCAACGCTTCCCATCTCGAAGCCAAAATAAATGCCCTGCAGGAATACAAAAGCCAGCAACATCGCCCCTACATGAAAGAAGAATTTATCCGGAGTCTGGCACAGGTCCGCGGAATTCAGGTCAATGCGGCCTTTGCCGAAGCTTTTGAGTTAATCCGCTGGTTCATCTAACTTGCGCAGTTGCCGCTCCTGCCCTTCGCTCATGCGCCCGCTTATCAAATCCTGCACCGCCCAGTTTTGATTGTATGCGATCATATCAAATTTTCGGGCCCCGGGGTTGATGATGACGAAAGCCGTTCTGTTAGAATCGATGGCCAGCAACAGATGGTCCAGGGAAATGCTGTTTTGTATCCACTCCAGGTCACCGAGACCGGGGGCTTTGCCCGGCAGGGCACGAAATGACAAAGCCGTCTCCTTATTCCCTTCCGTTTTTCTCACTATTTCGCCTGCTCCGGTACTGCTTGCCCTCACTTCGCCCCTGAACACATGCCCTCCGTGCGGATTTTTAAGGCCTGTCAGCAAGTCGCTCGCAGTGCCGCTTGCACGGTCGATTTCCACGACCTTGCCTTCATGGAAAAAAGTGGCAATCAATTTATCGCCCGAAAGCCCGGCATAGTCTGCCGAATTGATAAAAGCGGCCCGCATGGCCGTGGGCAGATGGTCATTTGCCGGGTTCTGCAGCAGTTTCACCCTTTTCCCTTCTTTGTGCCAGGCGGCCGCCTGTTCAGCCGAGCGGGTCAGCCACAGGGCTTCTCCGCTGGCCGGATCGCGGCTCAATGCATAACCATGCTCCCATGCCAGCCATTCGAATCGCGGCTCGGCCGCATCGATGCGGTACTCCTTTACCATATCCAGGCCTGACGAAGAGATGAGGAGGAGGTCTGTGTCTCCGGGGTGAAAACGAACGGTATGAATGTAGGCGAACCAGGGGTCGCGAAGGATGCGAAGCGATCCTTCCTGACCGAAGCAGTACACTTTGTTTTCTGCCGCTATGGCCAGTTTGCCTCCTTTCAGGTCGATGCCGCGGGGTTCGGTCAGCCGGCACACCACCTTTTCCCTCCGTATTTTTCCTTTTTCGATGCGCAGGCTTACGATGCCCCCCTTGCCGGGGTTTCTGCGCTCCACACTGCCGGCCCTGCCGCTTCCGCTTTGCCGGGAGTGGAGATAGCGCCTGCGTATGGCCGCAAGGTCAAAACTCTTCACCGTCAGGAGCAGGTCGATGGCAGGGTAAAAATCCGATGAACGTTCAAAAGCAGCGATATCTATGATCTCTCTCATTGGATTCGGTTCAGGCGGTCAATCAATTCCGCCAGCAAGGCGGTCTGTTCTTTTCTGGAATACTTCATAACCGATTCAATCGGGTGTTTTTCAAGGCTTTTGCGGGGCAGCCATTTTTCAAACAGCAATTCAATGCGTTGGCGCATTTCGGCCTCATCGCCATAATCGATCATAGCTGGCCGGCCTGTTTCATTCAGTATTTCCGCTGCGTTGCCATCGGGCGGCCCGATGGCCAGCAACTCGCTTCCCGAAGCGAGGTACTCAAAGAGCTTTCCCGTTAATATTTGCCTGTTGTTCTCCGCCACGGGTATGGGCAGCAGCAGGAGGCCGGCACTGCGCATCAAATCTATCGCACGTGCATGATCCACAAATTCATTCAGCAGCAAGTGCTCCGATAAGCCGGCATTCCGGATATCCTGCAGCACGGAGTCGCTGATGTTTCCCGTCAGTTCGAGCCTGAAGTGCTCTGCAAAAAGCGGATTCTCTGCGCGCAAAGCCGCCAGGGCCCTCCACAGTGCATGCACATTCTGGTTAGCCTTGAAGTTTCCCACATAGGATATCCTGAAGAAATCATCCGGCCGGTCGCTTCCGGACGTATCTGCAAAGTCCTCCGTATCGAAACCGTTGTAGATCAACTCAATGCGCGCAGCCCTGTCAGAAAACTCCTCTGCGAGGCCGGGGCTGACGGTCATCACGGCATCAGCCGATTGCAGGACATCGTCTTCCATTTTCCGGTCTCTCGCCTTGCTTTTCTCCGTCCGGGGCAGATAGGCATTGTAATAAATATTGGTCCAGGGGTCGCGCATGTCTGCAATCCACTTTACATTGTATTTCTTTTTCAGGCGCAAGCCCGCAAGGTGCGAACTGTGGGGCGGGCCGGTACTTATTACGGTATCAATCTCTTCGCTTTTCAGCAGTTTTTCGGCTGCCATCAGGGCATAGGGCACCCAGCCGACACGGGCATCCGGAATAAAGAAATTGGCACGGATATAAGCGGCCGTCTTTTTGAACAGGGATTTCGAGCCCCGGATATCGGCCATGCCCACAGCCGAAGTCTTTCCGCGCCCGGCCTGCCCCGAGAGAATATTGAACCAGGCAAAAGGTTCGGCCGTGCGGGTTTTTATCACCCTTGCCGCGGCAGGTATCTCCGCCACAAGCGATTCATCCCGGTTGGGATAGCTGCCGTTTCGTGGCGTTATGACAAAGGGCTGATATCCGTACTCCGGCAGGTATTTTGCAAATTTCAGCCATCGCTGCACCCCGGGCCCGCTTGCCGGTGGCCAGTAGTAGGAGATAATCAGCACCTTTTTCATCAGGCTTCTTCTTTTGCTGCCGACTCGATTGCCGCATCGCGATACATGCCGTAAAGCAGTCCCAGCAAGACCAGGATCAGGACTACGGACCCCGCCAGCGAAATTTTCGAGCCGGAATAATAACTCTTTGGCTCGAATTTGAATTCAATTTTATGCCGGCCGGCCGGCACCCGAAGTGCCCGGAGTATATAGTTGACATTGGCATGTGCGACCGCTTCGCCATCGATATAGGCATTCCAGCCGTTGCGGTAATATATTTCCGAAAAAACGGCCAGGCGTTCGCCTGCT
>JALSIH010000164.1 GCA_026981615.1 Chitinophagales bacterium | reverse complement strand
TAGTGCCCGGACGTGACATAGAGTTCTTTTTTTCCGATATGCGGGGTGACCACCTGCTCGTAGCCCATGGCTGCTTGTTCCTGTTTCAGAAAACGAACGAGACTTTCGCGAACAACGAAGCCCCTCGGCAGCCAGAGCGGAAGGCCTGCCCCCACTTTGTTGGAGAAAGTGAAAAGTTTCAGTTCTTTGCCCAGTTTCTTATGGTCGCGTTTTTTGGCCTCTTCGAGCATTTGCAGGTATTCTTCCAGCATTTTTTGCTTGGGGAAAGAGATTCCGTAGATGCGTGTCAGTTGTTCTCTGTTTTCATCGCCCCGCCAGTAGGCTCCGGCAGTGCTCAAAACTTTCACGGCTTTGATGAGCCCCGTATCGCGAATGTGGCCGCCCCGGCAGAGATCGCTGAAGTCGGAATGCTCGCAAAAAGTGATCTCCCCGTCTTCCAGATTTTCGATCAACTCCACCTTGTAGGGGTTGGGGCTTTTCTTTCTGTAATAGTCCAGTGCCTCGTCCTTCGAAACTTTCTTGAGTCGAAACTCGGCTTTCCGTGAGGCCAGTTCTTTCATCTTTTTCTCGATGCGCGGAAAATCTTTTTCAGAGATGCTGTAATCGCCAAAATCGATGTCATAATAAAAGCCGGCTTCGATGGGCGGGCCGATGGCCAGCTTCACGCCCGGATATAAGTGTTCGATGGCCTGTGCCAGGAGGTGGGCGCTGGAGTGCCAAAAAGCCTCTTTGCCCGCCTTGTCTTCCCATTTCAGAAACTCCACACGCGCATCTTCTTCGATCGGCCGGTTGAGCTCGGCCAGTTTTCCGTTTATTTTTACGCCTATGATCACGCGGGCCAGCCCCTCGCTGATCGAGCGGGCAATCTCCAGGGCGCTTGTGCCTTTCTCAAATTCACGTACCGCTCCGTCAGGAAAAGTGATTTTTATTTTCGACATATTTCAGTTTTTCTTTTTTAATTCTTCGAGGGCCTCTCCGGCATAGGGATGTTCCGGATTGATGCGCAGCGCATTTTGATAGTCGCTCACGGCTCCTGCCGGATTTCCCCGGCTTTCGCGCACCACACCCCGGGCATAGTAGGCAAAATCAAATGCGGGATTGAGCCCGATGGCAATGTTAAAATTTCTTTCCGCTTTTTCGAGGGAGTCCTGCTCATAATAGAGATAGCCGAGGTTGTAAAAGATTTGCTCGTCCTGGGCATCAATCCGTACCATCTCGCGGTAGATTTTTTTTGCCTCTTCGTATCTTTTCAGGTCTTGCAGCAGGCGGGCTTTGGCATAGAGGGCTTCTTTGCTGCCGGGCCGTATGTCGAGGGCATTGTTGTAGTACTGCAGGGCCAGTCGCGGCCGGCTCCGGTTGTGCAGCAGCCCCAGCTGCATGTAGGCCTCAAAATAGGAAGGGTCTTGTTCACTGGCTTTGCGAAATGCCCTGACGGCCGCTGCCGTATCGCCCATCGATTTGAAAATAAAACCCCGCTTGAAGTAGGCCGGGGGCTGGTAGGGCGCCCGGTCAATCATGCTTTGGAGCAAGTCGAGTGCGGCTTTATTCTGTTTTGTATAAATATACAGGTCTGCCAGTTTCTGATTTACTTTTTCGTTTTCGGGGTCGCGCTTCAGATAGCGAAGCAGGGTCTCGATGGCCCGTTTGCTGTCGGGCAATTGCAGCTCTTTGTTTTCGATGCGCATCAACTCATCCGCAAGGCGCAGGTAAAAATAGGCCTGCGAGGAATCGAGGGCGATGGCCTCTTCGAGGTCGGCCAGTCCTTCACGTGTCTTTCCGTTCAGAAGGTAGAGGTCGGCCCGGCTGTAATAGAGCTCCGCATCCCCCGGATTCTTTTTTATCTCTTCATTCAGTGCAGTCAATCCCTTGATTTCTTCACTTCCCGGGCCCGGCTCCTTCGCAGCTGGTGCTTCCGGGGATTGCCGGCAAGCCCCTGCCATCGACAACAGGATCAGAAATGAAATCACTTTTTTCGACATGCCTGCAAAATTAAGCATTCCGCTTAATGGCGCATGCCTTTATTCCCGATTTAGGTATTTGATTCTTATTTAAATATATAGTTTTGCCGAAAATCAGAGTTTATGAGGCATTTTATCTTGTTATTGGCACTGCTGGCGGTGCTTTCGGCCTGCGAAAGTCCTGAAAAAAAGGAAGAAGCAAAGACCCCGGAAAGCCGGGAGGAGGCGTATAAAGATACCCTGCGATATCCGCAGGAGAAGCACCTGAAAAATGTGCAACAGCTTACTTTCGGTGGCGACAATGCCGAAGCCTATTTCAGCTTTGACAACAAAAAACTGGTCTTTCAGCGCACCACCCGCGATTCCGTTATTCCATGCGATCAGATTTTTGCCGGGGTCATACCCCCTCCGGGTGAGCTTTTTGATTACAAAATGGTGAGTACAGGATTGGGGCGCACAACCTGTGCCTATTTTTATCCCGGCAATGATACCATCATCTATGCCAGCACGGCCTACTTTGACGAGGCCTGCCCGCCCGAGCCCGACATGCGCAAGCTGAAGAAATACGTCTGGCCCATTTACAACAGCTATGAATTGGTGCTGACGGACAGAGAAGGTTCCTTTCAGCATCGCCTGACAAACAACGATTACTATGATGCCGAGGCCACGCTTTCGCCAAAAGGCGATAAGATGATCTTCACATCTACACGAAGCGGAGACCTTGAACTCTGGGTAATGAACCTTGACGGCAGCGGATTAAAGCAGATCACACATGAGTTGGGATATGACGGAGGGGCTTTCTTTTCACCCGATGGCAGCAAGATTGTTTGGCGTGCTTCGCGGCCCAAAGGTGAAGAGGCCGAGCAGTATAAAAAACTCCTTGCACAGGGTTTGATCCAGCCCACCCATCTCGAACTCTTCATAGCCGATGCCGATGGCAGCAATGTAAAACAGGTGACGAGCCTCGGCTCTGCCAATTGGGCCCCGAACTGGCACCCTTCGGGCGAAAAACTCATCTTTGCCAGCAACCACAAATCGGGCGGACGCACTTTTAACCTGTTTCTTGTCAACCTCGATGGCAGCGGCCTGGAGCAGATTACATTTGACAATACCTTTGATGCATTCCCCATGTTTTCTTTTGACGGAAAGAAACTGGTCTGGTGCAGCAACCGCAACAATGGCGATACCCGCGATACGAACGTCTTTATTGCCGACTGGGAAGAATAAAAAAAGTCTCCTGTCTGCTTCCGCTTTCTGCCTGAATATGTCCGAAGGTTTTTTTAACTTTTAGCAAAATTTCAATCATGCCTTATTATCAGAAGCGGGGCCGCATTCCCCACAAGCGCCACGTAACTTTCAGGAAAGAAGACGGCTCACTTTTCCATGAAGAGCTTTTCGGAACCATCGGATTTGACGGGATGTCGCTTTTGATGTATCATCATTATCCTCCGACCCGTGTCGAAGAAATACTGGAAGCCATAGATGTCAGGCCAGAAATTGCCGAAGCCGAAAATATGAAAGCCCGGAGTTTTAAAGGCTTTCAGCTTCCCCCGGCCGATGACTTTCTCGAAAGCCGGGTGCCGGTGTTGGTAAACAAAGATCTGCATATCTCCCTGGCAGCCCCCCGTCATTCGCTGCGCGACTATTTTTACAAGAATTCCTCGGCCGATGAATTGATTTTCATTCACCGGGGCAGCGGAACGCTGAGAACCATGCTGGGAAATATTGCTTTTTCCCCGGGCGACTACCTCATGATACCGAGAGGTATCATTTACCAGATAGATTTTGACAGTGAGGACAACCGCCTTTTTATTGTCGAGTCATTTTCACCCATATACACTCCGAAACGCTACCGCAACTGGTTTGGCCAGATGCTGGAGCATGCTCCTTTCTGTGAGCGCGACCTCCGCCCACCGGGCGAGCTGGAGACCTATGACGAAAAGGGGGACTTCCTCATAAAAATCAAGCGCGATGGCATTTTGCATCGTTTTGTATATGCCAATCATCCCTTTGACATTGTGGGGTGGGACGGTTATAATTTTCCCTATGCTTTTTCAATTCACGACTTTGAGCCCATTACGGGCCGCATCCATCAGCCCCCACCGGTGCACCAGACCTTCGAGGCAGCCGGATTTGTCGTTTGCTCCTTTGTACCGCGCCTCTACGATTATCATCCCGAGGCCATTCCCGCGCCTTACAACCACAGCAACATCGATTCGGATGAAGTGCTCTACTATGTGGAAGGCAATTTTATGAGCCGTAACAATATTGAAAAAGGCATGATCACACTGCACCCGGCCGGCATTCCACACGGGCCGCATCCCGGCACCTACGAGGGCAGCATCGGCAAAAAAGAAACCCTGGAACTGGCCGTAATGGTAGATACCTTTGCCCCGCTCCAGCTGACCAAAGAAGCACTGAAACTGGACACGGGCGATTATTATAAATCGTGGCTATCTTAAGAATTCAAGCAGAAAAAAACAGAAGTATGGAAAACAGCAAACTCACAAACGTAGAATACGGGGAAGAAAAGTTGTTCGATGAAGCGAAAGACTTTTTGCCCATCAAGGGAACCGATTACGTAGAACTCTACGTAGGCAATGCCAAGCAATCGGCTCACTTCTACAAAACCGCTTTCGGCTTCCAGTCCGAAGCCTATGCCGGCCCCGAAACGGGAATGCGCGACCGTGTGTCGTATGTGCTCAGGCAGGATAAGATCCGGCTGGTGCTGACGACCCCGCTTACGGCTGGTCATCCCATCAACGAGCACCTCGCCCTGCATGGTGACGGAGTGAAAGTCATTGCCCTCTGGGTAGATGACGCTACAAGTGCATTTGAGGAAACCACAAAACGGGGCGCCAAATCATACCTGGAGCCGCAACGGGAAGAAGATGAAAATGGATATGTAGTCCGATCAGGCATTCATACCTATGGCGATACGGTACATATTTTTGTGGAACGGGGTGCCTATGAGGGCGTTTTTCTGCCGGGTTTCGAAAAATGGGAATCGCACTACAACCCGCCCGAGACGGGCCTCAAATACATTGATCACATGGTGGGCAATGTGGGCTGGAACGAGATGAACACCTGGGCTGAGTTTTATGCCCGTGTCATGGGCTTTGCCCAGTTGATCAGCTTTGACGATAAGGATATCTCCACCGAATACACCGCCCTGATGAGCAAAGTGATGAGCAACGGAAACGGCCGGATCAAGTTTCCGATCAACGAGCCGGCCAAAGGAAAGAAAAAGTCGCAGATCGAAGAATTTATCGATTTCTACAACGGAGCCGGTGTGCAGCATATCGCAGTGGCTACCAACAACATTATCGAGACCGTTTCGGCCATGCGCGACCGGGGCGTAGAGTTTCTTTATGTGCCCGGGAGCTATTATGACGACCTGCTCGACCGGGTAGGGGAGATAGAAGAAGACATCGAAGTCCTCAAGGAGCACGGTGTGCTTGTTGACCGTGACGATGAAGGCTACTTGCTGCAACTCTTTACCAAACCGGTGCTCGACCGGCCGACCATGTTTTTTGAGATCATACAGCGCAAAGGCGCCAAGTCTTTCGGGAAAGGCAATTTTAAGGCTCTTTTTGAGGCCATCGAAAGAGAGCAGGCCCGCAGAGGCAATCTCTAATCTTTCTTCTTGCGGTAGCGCGGATGATACATCATCAGCGTGTCGCGAAGATAGTCGCGGCTCAGATGCGTATAAATCTCGGTGGTGGTGATGGATTCGTGCCCCAGCATCTGCTGCACGGCCCGCAGGTTGGCCCCTCCGTTGACCATGTGGGTGGCGTAGCTGTGGCGAAAGGTGTGCGGACTGACCTCTTTTTTAATGCCGGCTTCCTTTGCCAGGGCTTTGATGGCCGTAAATACACTGATGCGTGAGATATTCTTCCCGAAGCGGTTGAGGAAGATAAAATCTTCAAATCCGCGCTGAGCTTCCTGGTGAACCCGCACCGTATCGAGGTAAAGCTGCAACTGCTCCGCAGCCGATGCCCCGATGGGTATCAGGCGTTCTTTGTTTCCTTTGCCTATCACGCGAATATAACCCTCATCCAGGTGCAAGTCCGAGCGCCTGAGACCCGTCAGCTCCGAAACGCGGAGGCCGCAGCCGTAAAGCAGCTCGATCATGACGCGAAGTCGCTGGCCTTTGAGCCGGCTGTGATCAATGGCGGCCATCATTTTTTCGATTTCCTGCACACTCAGTACCGAAGGGAGCTTTCGTTTCAGGCGCGGACCCTCCAGCAGCTCCGTGGGGTCATCATCCACGATGTTTTCAAGCAGAAGATATTTGTAAAAAGTACGTATCCCCGACAGCATCCGTGCCTGTGAGCCGGGACTGGGCATAAATCCGGCAATGGCGGTCACAAATTGGCTCAGATCATGCGAATCGAGCTTGTCCGGGCCTTTCCCGCCTTCGGGAAGGTCGAAAAAATTGCGCAGTTTTCGAAGGTCGTTGAGATAGGCGGACACACTGTTGTCTGCGAGAGATTTCTCAAACTGTAAATAGGCTTTAAATCCGCGAATGCAACTTTCCCAGTCCATGGTCTTGGCTTTCCGTTGAATTTACGAAGCCTTTTCTTTCCGCATAAAGGCCCCGGGCCGAAGGCGGCTGAAATATTTCCTCCTTTTGATGAAATAATCGACAATGATAAATCCGCGATAGCGACCTGTTTCATTGTCCGGGGCCACCCGGAGCTGCCTGATCAGTCTTTGTGTTTTCCTGCGGGCGGCAAAGAGTCTGAAGTATCTGAAGTGCACATAAAAATGGGCACGGGCAATGGCGCTGAAATCGGCCCGGTGTCCCTGCAGCAACGCGCGCAGGGCAGCCACTCCGTCAAGGAGGAGGCGCAAAGGGTAAGCCCGGAGCAGCCGGCCCGTCTTTTCATTTTTTAGCTGGATGATAAGATTGTTTCTGAAATTAAGATAGGTTTTTCGCGGATGCCCCATGGGCAGGCTGCCACCGCCCAGGTGGTAGACCAGCGAGGCGGGCACAGACAAAACGGAATATCCGGCCCGCTTGATGCGCCAGCACAGGTCGATTTCCTCCATATGGGCAAAGAGTACCGGATCGAAGCCGCCAAAGCGATGCCAGACGGCCGAACGAATAAAAAGGGCCGCCCCCGAAGCCCAGAAAATTTCCATGGCTTCGTCATATTGTCCTCGGTCTTCCTCCACTGTGTCAAAAAGGCGCCCGCGGCAAAAAGGGTAGGCCGCCAGATCGAGAAAACCGCCTGCCGCACCGGCATACTCAAAAGACTTTCGTTCTTTGTAAGCCCGTATTTTGGGCTGGGCGGCTGCCGCTCCCGGGTTCTTTTCCAAGGCTTCCACCAGGGGCTCGATCCATCCGGCTTCTACTTCCACATCCTGATTAAGCAGCACATAATAATCGGCCTCCACCTCCTTGAGGGCTTTGTTGTATCCGGCCGCAAAACCGAGATTTGCTCCATTTTGGATGAGGCGCACCTGCGGAAAGGATTCCTTCAGAAGTTCCGGACTGCCGTCACTCGAATCGTTGTCGGCAACGATGACCTCCAGGTTCGGATAGCCCGACCGCAATACCGAAGGCAAAAACTCACGCAGATAAGATGCTCCGTTCCAGCTGAGGATGATCACGGCCACACGAGGTAGATTGCTCATATTCGCCCAAAGATAGAAAGAAGATCAGCCGGGGGGAAGCACTCTTTCAAACATGATTTGAGCATCTTGCACAACTGCCGCAGCGCTTTGGCGTTTCTATCGGTAAAGCACTATTTTTGCCAGCTATGAAATTTATGCACCCCGAATTTTTATGGGCCCTTTTTGCCCTGCTGATTCCCCTCATTATTCACCTCTTCAGTTTTCGGAAATTTCGGACCGTCTATTTTTCAAATGTAAGATTCCTCAAAGAGGTTAAAGAGGAAAATGCCTCACGCTCAAAGCTGAAACACCTGCTTGTCCTGCTCGCCCGTCTGCTGGCGGTTTTTTTCCTGGTGCTTGCATTTGCCCGCCCCTATCTGCCCGGTGAAGAGGGGGAGGGAGAAATGCAGGAAGCAGCCGTAAGCATTTATCTTGACAATTCCTTCAGTATGGAGGCCGGTGGTGAAGAAGTTTCCCTGCTCGATGAGGGGAAAAAAGCAGCCCTCGAAATATTGGATGCCTACGGGGCGGATGCACGTTTTCAGTTGCTCGGCAACGACTTTGAAGGCAGGCATCAGCAACTGCTGACAAAAGAAGAATTCAGAAACGAGCTGCAGGAGCTGGAGCTTACCCCGCGGGTGAAGACGCTGAAACAAGTGCTTGCCCGCCAGCGCGATGCCCTTCGTAAATTTGAGCATCCCGCTTTTTTTATGATCTCCGATTTTCAGAAAAGCATCACAAAATTGCCCGGTGACAGTGGTCTGAATCTTTACCTTCTTCCGGTGCAGGCCGTGAAAGCGCAAAATATTGCCATTGACAGTGCCTGGCTGCGGGCTCCCGTCAATCTCAAAGGACAAACGGCCACACTTTTTGTCAGAATCAGAAACTATGGAGACGATCCGGTGGAAAGCGATCATCTGAGTATATCGGTAAACGGCAAGCGCAAAGCGCTCTCGGACTTCGAAGTGGATGCCGGGGCCGCCATTATTGACACCCTCCGCTTTACCGTGCCGGAGAGCGGCTGGAACTCGGGTGTCATCGAAATCAGCGATTACCCGGTCACCTTTGACGACAAATACTACTTCACTTTTTACGCTCCTTCCCGTATCCGTATTCTCTCGCTGAACGGCCGGGAGTCCGACCCGTATATCAGCGGCCTGGCGGTTGCCTCTTTTACAGAACTTGTAAACAGGGCCATCGGCCAGGTAGATTATTCGGAATTTGACCGCTACAATCTGATCATCCTTAATCGCCCCGAAGGAATAAGCAGCGGCCTGGCCGCAGAATTGAGAAACTATATCGAAAACGGGGGCAAAGTGCTTTTCTTTCCCTCCGGAGAGATGGACCCCGGGTCGGTCAACAATTTCCTGCGCTCTGTAGGTGCCGACTCTTATGGCGTACTCACGGAGGAGCAGACAAGTGTCAGGCAGATCAACACCGAATCGGGCCTCTATGCCAATGTATTTGAGGAGATACCGCGCAATATGCAATATCCGGAAGTGAAAAAATATTTCCGGATTCAGCGGCCGGCTTTTTCAAAAGGAGAGGAACTGCTGACGCTTAAAAACAAGGATCCGCTATTGTTGCGCTATGCTTTCGGCAACGGCTCTCTCTTTCTTTCGGCTGTGGCTCCCGATCTTGAGTTCAGCAACCTTCCGCGCCACTCGCTTTTTGCCGTCACACTGTTTCAAATTGCCGTCAGCGGGCAGGCTACGGAGAATCTGGCTTTTGTCATAGGCCGGCCCGAAGTGCTGACCGTTCCGCGTCCGCCCGGCCCGGGAACAGAAAGTCTGAAACTAAAAAGCATCAGTGAAGCGGGCATTGATCTTTTTCCGCGACAGCGCCTCCTCGGGCGCAGGCTTCTTTTGAATTTCGACTCGGAACTGGGTATTGAGCGCGCGGGCATCTACGGACTCTATGAGCCGGGAAAAGATACCTTGTTGCGCTTGTTGGCCTTCAATTACGACCGCAGCGAGTCGGATATCAGCAGCTACAGCCCCGCGGAGTTGGCTTCGCTATATCCGCAAGCGGTGTCGGTGCTTGATGCGGGCGGCCCCGAACTGGTCCTTCGCATTACGGAGATCAAGCACGGCCGCTCTCTCTGGCAGGCCAGCCTTCTCCTCGTGCTGCTTTTTCTCTTCTTCGAAGTACTGCTTCTGAGATTCTTGCCTGAATAATTATCGGCCTCCATGGGGGCTCATATTGGGCTTTATGCTCCATAGCGATTAATTTAGCGCTCAAATGAAATATCTCATTCGATCTGCCCGCATCCTGGATCCGGATTCGCCCCTGCACCGGAAAGTCCGGGATATTCTGATTGAAGGAAAAAAGATCGCAAAAATCGGAGAAGGACTGAAGGCCCCGGATGCCCGGGAGATTCATTTTCCCAATCTGCACCTCTCTCCGGGCTGGTTTGATCTTTATGCCAACTTCTGCGAACCGGGATACGAACACCGGGAGGAGATACGCACCGGCCTGAATGCAGCTGCTGCCGGTGGGTTTACGGCCGTGTTGATACGCCCCGATACCCGGCCTGCCCTGCATGGAAAAAGCGAAATAGAGTTTGTAATCAACAAGGCCCGCGGCCATGCGGTCGCACTTTATCCCATGGGTGCCCTCACCCGCCATACGGCCGGAGCCGAATTGACGGAAATGATGGACCTGCACCATGCCGGTGCCGCAGCTTTCTCAAACGGTGAGGCGGCCCTCGAAAGCAACGGAATCCTTCTCCGTTCGCTTCAGTATCTGCAGGCTTTTGACGGGGTTTTGATATACCGCCCGCTGATGCAAAAGCTGGCAGACGGGCCCGTTCACGAAAGCCGGATCAGTGCCATGCTGGGAATGAAAGGAAGTCCGGCCCTGGCCGAAGAACTGGCGGTCAACGAAGCCATCGAACTGGCCCGCTACACCGGAACCCGGATGCATCTGGTTAAAGTTTCCACGGCCGGCAGTGTTTCCCTGATCCGTCAGGCAAAGAAAGAAGGGTTGCGCATCACGGCTTCCGTAGCTGCTCATCATCTGTTGCTGGATGAAGAATCATTGCTTTCTTTTGACGAAAATTACAAGGTCTCGCCTCCGCTGAGAGGGAAGAAGGATGTGAAAGCACTGAGAAAAGCCCTTATTGACGGAGTGATCGATGCCGTAGTGAGCGACCACGAGCCGCTCGACCCCGAGTCCAAGCAAAGGGAGTTTGCATTTGCCGCCCCGGGAATGGCCGGCATTGAAACCTGCTTCCCGCTGGCAATGGCTGCCCTGCCCGCGCATATGGATACATTGCTTCATGCACTCATCCGGGGGCCGCGGCAGGTGCTCGGAATGGAAGTCCCTGTGATAGAAGAAGGAGCCCCGGCAGAACTTACCCTCTTTGATCCGGAGTTGGAATGGGTGCCCTCAGAGCATACCCGACACTCCAAAGCATTTAATCATCCTTTGCTAAATACAAGGCTGAAAGGAAAAACTTTAGCTATTTTTAGCCGGGCGCAATATGTATTAAGCGCATAAGCGCAATATATTGCGGCATCATTGATTAACCCAAAATTAGATCGCTATGGAAGAAATGGAAAATTACAATGACGTTCCCGAGGTAAAGGCAAGTGCCTTTAGTACGGCCCTTTATTATGGACTGATTGGCGGGGTGATTCTTTCCATCTGGTCGGTGATTGCTTATATGAGCAACTTGCAGGAATCGGCAGGCTGGTTGAATACGGTCATCAGCATTGTCATTTTTATTGCCGTCATTATGATGGCTACCAAGGCACACCGCGACAAGAAACTGGGCGGAGTGATGAGCTTCGGTAAAGGCTTTTCGGTGGGCTTTCTCACTGTTTTGATTATGGCTGCCATCGGTGCGGTATTCACGATCGTTTACCTGCAGCTTATCGATCCGGGTGTTTTGCAGGAGGCCGAAAGGCAGATGGAACGGCAAATGGCCGAAAGAGACATGAGCAGAGAGGAAATGGAGCAGGCCCTGAAAGTAGGGAGGGTATTTATACAGCCCGGAGTAATGGCCTTAATGGGTTTTGTGTTTAATTTGATTCTGGGAGCAGTGGTTTCACTGATCTCTGCAGCTATATACCAAAGACAAAGTTAATGAGCGTAGACATATCGGTGATCGTTCCTCTTTACAACGAGGAGGAGTCGCTGCCGGAATTGATGGAATGGATTGACCGCGTGATGCAGGAGCATGGCTATAGCTATGAGGTTATCATGGTAGATGACGGCAGCAGCGACCGTTCCTGGCAGGTCGTTCGTGAGCTGGCTTCGAAATATCCGCAGTTGAAAGGGATTAAATTCAGACGCAACTACGGGAAAAGTGCGGCCTTGAACGAAGGATTCAGGCATGCACGCGGCCGGGTGGTCGTCACCATGGATGCCGACCTGCAGGACAGCCCTGACGAGATACCTGAACTTTACCGGATGATTACGGACGAGGGCTATGACCTGGTGTCGGGCTGGAAAAAAAAGCGCCACGATCCGCTGTCGAAAACCATTCCTTCGCGCTTTTTCAATAAAGTCACCCAAATGATGTCGGGCATTAAATTGCATGATTTCAATTGCGGCCTCAAAGCCTACCGCAGCGAAGTAGTAAAAGCCATTGAAGTCTATGGCGAGATGCACCGC
>JALSIH010000163.1 GCA_026981615.1 Chitinophagales bacterium | reverse complement strand
CCGCTGTCGGTGCCGCCACGGAGCCTTCCGCACGGGCGTAGATGGTCTGATAGCGTATCTTATCCGATTCCTCTGCTTCGCGCCCCAGATAAGGCGGGAGCGGGACGCTTCCGGCCCGCTCCAGCACATCGGCAAAGCTCAAATGCGCGGGGGTCCACTCAAAGTCCAGCAAAAATCCTTCGTCCGTCATCTCTTTGCGCCTGATTTGGAGCTCAAGCTCCGAAGGGCCCTCCTTATCAATCTGCAAAACGGCTCTGCCGCTTTTCCATTTTCGATTGCCGCCAATGAGGCATATCCAGGCAGTTTTTCCCTTCATTGCCATGGCCGTTCCGTGGTCAATGCCCGTGGCTGGCTCAAGACAAAAGACCTCAATTTCTTTTCCCTTCTCTGTCCGGAAACGGATGCGGGCAGGCAGCACCTTGCTGTTGTTGAATATCAACAAAGAATCTTCGGGGAGCTGTGAAGGCAGCTCATAAAAAAAGTGATCGCTTATGCTGCCCTTCCTGCTTACGAGCAATTTGGACCGGTCTCTGTCGGGCAGGGGATATCTGGCAATGCGATGCTCCGGCAATTCGTAGCTAAAATCTGAAATTTTTAATTCTCGGGGGTTCAAGTCAATACATTTTTAGCCTGCAAAGCTACATTCGCTGCTCTTCAGAAAGAAGCCGGGTTTAATTTTAAGTGAGACGTATCGTGGCGGAGCACCAGATGGAAGCCTGCCTCATTTTGCAGCAGCCTGTAGAGCGATAAATTGGAATGCGGGAATTCATCCATGCGGCTGAGGTCCATGCCCAGCAGCTGACAGAGAAGGGCACGCATCGCCCGGCCGTGGCTGCATATCAGAATCTCGCGCGCCCGGTCATGGCGCAAGCTTTCAATAAAAGATTTTTGACGCCAGGCCAGATCAAGAATGCTCTCGCCCCCCGGAATGCGTACATGAAGGGCTCCGCCCTTCCAGGCAGCCGTTACCTCCCGGTAAAGTTCTCTCATCTCCTTGTCGGTCTCTTTCCCCTCCTGCTCTCCCCAGTCTATCTCATCCAGCTCGGGGCGGATGCTCCAGGGAATGCCGCTGTCAATAAAACGCTGCACCGTTTCGATGCTGCGCACCAGACTCGAAGTGTAAACTCTGTCAAAAGGATAGCGACCGTATTTCAAAAAGAAAGCTTTGGCCTGTTTGCGGCCTTCTTCGTTGAGACTGATATTTACACCCCGCCCCTGAATGATACCGGCACGGTTATAATCCGTCTCACCATGGCGTATAATGAAAATATGCTTCTCCATAGATCAGGCTACACCCCAATTGCTGAATGTAAGCCATATAAAAATAAGCAAAAGGATCAAGGAAATGCTCAGGATGAAATTGACTTTTTGCTCACTCCACAGGGCCATATTGCTTTTCCTGAAGATTAAAGTTTCATCCACGGCCTCCCTTGCGTGACTTCGATAGCCCACAACGAATAAAACCATCGTGCAGACGAGAAAGATAAAGAGGGCATAATGTAGAAAATTCATTTGAACGAGCGAAGAAAGCAGGGAAGCCTCCGGCAAATTCCAGATGCCCTTTCCTGCAAGCACTTCGAGCAGCAGGCGGCCGAGCCCGAGGGCAAAGCCGGTCCACAAGGCAGCCATTGCCGCACGGGCATGAAGACGCCTGAAAAAGAGCCCGAAAAGGAACACTGCGGCAATCGGTGGAGAGATATAAGCCTGTACATTTTGAAGATATTGGTAGATGCCTCCCCCTTCCATCAAAATGCGCATCATAGGTATCCAAAGCAGCGCAATGACAAC
>JALSIH010000162.1 GCA_026981615.1 Chitinophagales bacterium | reverse complement strand
CGGACACATGCATGCCGGTGAAAGACTCAATTCGCGCCTGGTTTTTTCGATCATGGCCGGGCTGAGCATCCACGCTCTGCTCGAAGGCATTCCGCTGGGCAGCCGTCCGGGGCACCTGATGAGCCTCGAAGCACACGCCTTTCACACGTCCCTGCTGGCCAGCATTGCCCTGCACAAGATGCCTGCCGCCTTTGCCCTGATGATGATTCTCCATTCCTGCGGCCTGCCCGTGCGCAAGGCCGTGTGGTTTCTCCTCTTCTTTGCAGCCATGTCGCCCCTCTCCTATCTCCTCACCCATCTGGCCCTCGATCAGCAGCTCTTTTCAAAGGAAACCATCACACCGGTGCTGGCCCTGGTAGCAGGTTCTTTTATGCACATTTCCACGACCATCATTTTCGAGAGCGACCCTTCGGGCCATCAGCTCCGCTACAGGCGCCTGTTTGCCATCCTGGCGGGGCTCTTTTTCGCCATCCTCCCGCTGTTTTTCTAAGCCTGCGGAAAGCCATGGCGGGTATCCGTTCAATCTGTCTTATTTTTGAAAAAAAATACAGCCATGAACTTTCAATATATCAAGGTGGACCGGCAGGCTGCCGAAAACATCGCTCTGATCCGCCTGAACCGGCCCGGGGAGTTGAATGCGCTCAATCTGCAGTTGATGGGTGAAATCCGCGATGCCCTGCACGCACTCGATGAGGATGACGGGGTGCGGGTGATCGTGATCACGGGCAACGAGCGGGCATTTGCGGCCGGGGCCGACATCAAGGAGATGGCCGGCAAAGATGCCATCGACATGCTGAAAGCCGACCAGTTCAGCACCTGGGACCGGATCAAAAAGACACGCAAGCCCCTCATTGCAGCCGTAAGCGGCTTTGCCCTCGGTGGCGGCTGCGAGCTGGCCATGAGCTGCGATATGATCGTGGCCTCGGAGACGGCCCGCTTCGGGCAGCCGGAGATTAAAATCGGGGTGATGCCCGGAGCCGGAGGCACGCAGCGTCTGGCAAGGGCCGTGGGCAAGGTAAGGGCCATGGAGATGGTGCTCACGGGCAAGTTTATCACGGCCGAAGAAGCCCTGCAATACGGACTGATCAACCGCATCGTGCCGGTGGAACTCTATCTGGACGAAGCCCTGCGCCTGGCCGCCCGGATAGCCGAGATGGCTCCCCTGGCCGCACAGCTGGCCAAAGAATCGGTGCTGGCGGCATTCAATACGGGCCTTGACGAGGGCCTGCACTTCGAACGCAAAAACTTTTACCTACTCTTCGCCAGCAAAGACCAGAAAGAGGGCATGCAGGCCTTTGTAGAAAAACGAAAAGCCCGGTTCAGGGGCGAATGATCAAGATGGGAAAAAGCAGACTCCGTATTCCCTGCGGAATTAGCATCTTTGCAGTTCCAATGAATTTCAATTTGAGAATCTCATGAAAATAGTGCTCCTCGGATACGGCCGCATGGGCCGCCTCATCGAAAAGATGGCCCGCGAAGCGGGCGATGAAGTGATTGCCGCCATTCATACGGTCAATGCCGAAAAAATCGGAGCGCGGGAATACGAAGAAGCCGAAGTGCTCATTGACTTCTCGCTCCCCGATGCCGCCATGCAGTTCATCCCGCGCTTTCTGAAAGCCGGAGTGCCGGTGGTCTCGGGCACTACGGGCTGGAAAGACGGGGAATTGGATTACCTTAAAAAGCTGGCTGCTGCGGAGCATACCGCCCTGCTCTATGCACCCAATTTCAGTGTGGGGGTCAATGTTTTTTTCGCACTGAACGAGTACCTGGCGCAGATCATGCAAAATGTGGAGGG
>JALSIH010000161.1 GCA_026981615.1 Chitinophagales bacterium | reverse complement strand
AATGGACTACCGTCAATACCCATCCACTGCTTGCGCATGGATATCCGTGCCATGGGGTCTGCACTGCTCCCCGTCAAACCGGGATTGTACATCAATGCATTGAACATGTAGTTGGTGTGCAAAGGATACTGCTGAGCCGAAACAGTGAATGTCAGCAGGCAAAGTATGGATAAAATGAGTGTCTTTTTCATCTTAGAAAGGTTATGGGTCCGGTAAATGTGACAGGTACTCCCGAATAGACTTTAAGCACATAGTAATAGGTGCCGGGCGGGAGTTCGCGTCCCTCCATATCGAGGCCGTTCCAATCGTTTTGGTAAGGCCGGGCCGTGTATACAAGCAATCCCCATCGATTGTATATTTCCACTTCATTGTCGGGGTATTCCTGAATGTCTTCCACAATCCAGACATCATTGTCGCCATCCCCGTTGGGCGTAATGACATCATAAATGTCTATTGTTACTTCACAATTTTGCAAACTCTGAGAAACCACATCTACACGGGCTGTCAGCGTTTTTGTACAGCCATTGTCATCGGTGACACTCAGCTCATACACTCCCTGCGAAAGATAAAGCCTGTTTTTATCGCTGCTGCCATCGCTCCATTGGTAGTAGTAGGGTGCGGTGCCTCCTTCAACGGCAACATCAACGCTTCCGTCCGACTTCTGCGAACAGCTAATATCCTGGACCTGCAAATCAAGAGACAGGCTGTCGGGCTGCTTGATACTTAGAGAAAGGCTATCAAGGCAAGCATGATCATCGCTAACGGTAAGGCTGTACGCCCCCGCCTGGAGTGCGCTCCTCATAAAATCAGCACTGCCATCAGACCAAAGAATCTGGTAAGGAGCCGTGCCTCCGCTGACCTCCACTTCGGCCGATCCGTCACTTAATCCGAAGCAGGAAATATCGTAGATCGTTGCCAGCAGTTCGAGCGGCTGCGGCTCTGCTACAAATTGTTCTCCTTCGAAAGTGCATCCGTTGGCATCCGTGATGGTGTAGGAATACGCTCCGCCCGTCAGTTGCTCATTTTTAAAATCACTGCTCCCGTTGCTCCAGGCAATCTGATAAGGAGGCGTTCCTCCGGCCGGATAGATTTGGAGAAGTCCATCGGAAGCGCCATGGCAGGATACCGCCTGCGAAGAACTTTCCATACTAAAGGCGGGCGGCTGCATAATTTCCTTGCTTTTTACTGCCGTACAGCCATGTTCGTCTTCGACTGTCAGAGAATACATGCCGGCAGTAAGATTGCTGATGGCGTTTTGATTGCTGCCTGTGTTCCAGGTCAGTTTGTAAGAGGGCGTTCCACCACTGATGGCCGCACTGATCATGCCGTCTTCACCACCGGGGCAGCTTACATCTTCTTTGCTAAGTTGTACATCAAGCAAAGCGGGCTCGCTGATCTCCACCGACCCCGATCGCTTGCATCCCACGCTGTCGGTCAAGGTGTAGGCATAGTTGCCGGCTTTCAGATTTTGCAGGAGCAGGCCCTGATCGCCCGTGCTCCACTGCACCATGAACGGGGAGGTACCTCCGCTTACCTGGAGCTCTATTCTTCCGTTGGACTCAGCGAAGCAGCGCACATCGCTTGTGCCGGCCACCACCTCGGGGTCAGCGGGGAACTGTTTATTAAGAGAAAGATAGATACTCGTGAGGTAATTGCTGTTGCTGCCGCTGCCGTTGTATTCAAATATGGCATAATGATAATTCGTGCTCTCCTGCAATCCGCTGACAATGGCAAATCCGGAGGCTCCGTTGTAAACCACAAAATTTCCATTGCCCAGATCATCCCCGCTTCCAAACACGGTGTTGGCATTATAGCTCATCCCGTCAACGGGCAGCTTATCTACGGGAGCTCCGGCCCGCATCACGATAAGGCGTCTGAGGCCATTGCCCGGATTGAATACCACACTAAGGTTGTGACAATTGATAATTCCCTGTCTTGCATTGCTCGAAGGAATGGACGGTTCGGGAGCATACTGAAATATCAGAGGTTGTGCATCGACCCCCATTGCCAGCAGCACACCGAAAAAGAAAAGGGTAATTTGTTTCATCCTCGCACTTTATTATGAAATGGTCTCTGAAAGTACATTTAAATCCTTGCCAATAGAGGATTTCAGAGCTTTTGAATATCCACAGCTGTACAGAATAACATACAGAAGGCTTCTATGCAAAACTATTGAAACTCAATAATTAAGATATTTAATTAAATATGTCTTAAAGGAGCAGGAGCACAAAAAGAAGTGCCAGCGAACTGCTGATAATAAGGAGAAGATAAGCGGGCGTAATAGCACGGACAAAGGCTCCGTTGCCTGCTACGATACAAATCCCGTATTTGGTGAGGGTATTGGCCAACGCAGCTATCAGAATGGCTGTGGCTGCCACGGCCGGGGGCATTTCCCGTCCGGCCAGCCCCGATAGGGAAATGGTAATGGCATCGACATCGGTGAGGCCCGAAACGGCACTGGTCAGATAAACCCCTGCATTGCCAAGATGGGCCTGTGCAAAGGCCACAAGAATGAGAATGAAGGAATAAAAGACGGCAAATTTCAGGGCATCTTTCAGATTAAGCGGATTCTGAATGGGCAACTCTCCCTTCAGCCCTTTCGGGTCGAATTTGCGATTCATCCACCATGAAAAGCCCATTCCGCTGATACCTGCAAAGAAGAGAGGCAAAGCCAGCCACCTAAAGAGCGATGCATTGAAAATGTAGAGCAATATCATCATGCGAAAAAACATCAGCGAAGATGCTACCACAGCGGTAATGGCCAAGGGAACTGCCTGGCCGGCACTTTTTTTACTTTGGCTGGCCACATACCAGTTAAGAGCCGTGCTGGAGACCATTCCGCCAATAAACCCCGCCAGCAAAAGGGAATTGCCGGGCCGGATAAATTTAGCGATCAGATAGAGCCCGAAGTTGATGCTCACCAGAATGATAACCACGATCCATATTTTGCGGGGATTCAGGGCATCAAAAGGGCCAAAGGTTTTGTCGGGGAGAAAAGGAAGGATGAGCACGGTAATAACGACAAACTGCAGAATGGCAATAATCTCTTCGTGCGTCAGTTTGGCCACCATTTTATGAAGGGTTGACTTGAGGGTCAGAAGAAAGGTGGTCAGCACGGCTGCAGCCACCGCCAGTTCATAATGGTGCAGATAGACCAGCCCGCCCAGGACAAAGGTCAGCACAGCGGTAAATTCCGTAGTGCTGCCCGTATCGCCCCGCTTTGCCTCACTCAAATATCCCACTACGATGATGGCCAGAACACCCAGCATGCCGATGCCGTATATCCACATAGAGACATCCTGCCCCAAAAGCATGAGCAAATAGCCCAGCGTGGATATAATCGGAAAGGTGCGTATACCCGCAAAAAACTCGGATGGCTTCAACTGGTCACGCCCGGCATATTCGCGCTCAATGCCGATGAGGAAACCGATGCCCGCAGCTATGGCCAGGCCGGTAAACAAAGTAAGGACTTCGGAAGCGTTTAAGGAACCCATTGCCCGCTTTATTGGATTAATCCCAAATTAAGGAAAGAAGAGCAAAATTGCTCCTTATCTTTGTCAATGAGGGAATATATTTCAATAACCAAAGCGGAAAAGGATGATTACAAATACAGAATTGAGAAGGCTGGCCGAACATCAGGGAGAACGCTGCATATCCATACTCTTCCCCACCCACAAGAGCGGTCAGGAAGTATTAAACGAGAAAGATAAAAAGGTATTTAAAAACCTGCTGAAAGAGCTGAGCAGAGCGCTGGAGAAGCAGGGCCTCAACAACGGTGAGATCAAAGCCGAACTCGCTCCTTTCCAGGCACTGCTCGAAGACCATCTTTTCTGGCATTACCTCGACCATGGCCTGGCTGTTTACAAGTCGGGAGACCATTTTGAAGTGCATCAGCTTCCCGAAGCACCGGCCGGGATGCTGACGGTTTCCGACCGTTTCTACATTGTTCCGCTGGTGCCCATGGTTCAGCGCAATAAAACATTTTACATCCTCGAGCTGAATCTGGATGAGATCAAATTTTTCAAAGCCGACAAGTACCGCATCGAAGAGATAGAACTTGAAGGCATCACACCCCGGGCACTCGAAGAAGTGGTCGGCTACGACTATCGCGAAAAGTCACCTCAGTTTCATACGCTCAGTATGGGTAGGGGCACCCTGATAAAAGGGCACGAGAGCAGCCCGGAAATGGATAAAAAAGAGATATCGAAATTTTTTGAAGCTGTGGATGATGCCCTGTACAAAAGCTTTCTTCACGAGAAGAAAGAACCCCTTATTATTGCCTGTGTAGAATATTTTTATCCCATCTACAAGGAGGTAAATTCATACAAGAATCTATATCCCGAACACATAAAAGGAAGCAGGAAAAATGCCAAAGATGCCGAATTGCACCGCGATGCCCTGCAGTTGTTGCAAGACTATTTCGAGGCGGAAGTGCCCGAAAGGCTGGAAAAATTTATGATGTTGGCAGGAACCGGCAAAACCGCCCAAAGCGTGGAGAACATTCTGCCTGCCGCAGAGCGGGGTCGTGTGGAGCACCTGATCCTTCAATATCCGGAAAGCATCTTTGGCGAATATGACGAAGAAAAAAGAGAAATTATTCGCCACGACAAGTATGATAAAGGGAGCAAAGAATTGCTCAATGAGCTGGCCGCACTGACGGTATTGACGGATGGAAGTGTGGACCTCTTGCCGGATGAGAAATTTCCGGTTGAAGATACTTATGCGATTGCTGTTTTTCGTTGGTAATCGCAAAAAAGGAAAGGTCTAAAAAGACAGATGCCGGAATCCTTGACTCCGGACATCTGCCGCCATTCACCCAAAATGTATCTTCCGTATCTTTTTTTTCGCTTCTATCTGTTTCTTAATAACAACCGAAATATAGGCCTAATTCCGGGGCGTGTAAATTTTGAAATGATGAATGAGAAATATTGAAGGACGAACCGGATAAAAAAAGGGCTTTCGATCGAAAGCCCTTTTTTTTTTATGTTTTCTGTCTCGTCTTAGTCAATGTCAGCGGGTGTATATTTCCCGTTTACGGCCTCAACCAAAACCGATATCTCATCATTGTTGGCTTCTACAAAGCCGCTGCGCACCTGGAAGTTCAGAATCTCTCCGTCTGCTTTTTTCACGACCAGCTTTCCGGGCGTAAGCGAAGAAACGATTGGGGCATGCTTGCTGAGAATCTGAAAAGCACCCTTTTCACGACTTCCCGGAAGGGTGACCGAAACGACCTCTCCGTCAAAAACTTTTCGCTCCGGTGTCAAAATAGTCAAATGCATATTCTATGGATTATTTTGATTCTTTGAGCATTTTTTCTCCCGTCTCAATCACCTCTTCGATGCTTCCTTTCAGGTTGAATGCAGCCTCCGGATATTGATCCATTTCGCCATCCATGATCATATTGAAGCCTTTGATGGTATCTTCAATATCAACAAGAACACCCGGGATATTCGTAAACTGCTCGGCCACGTGGAAAGGTTGCGAAAGGAATCGCTGCACCCTTCGGGCCCTGTGCACAATCAATTTATCATCCTCGGACAATTCATCCATCCCCAGGATGGCAATAATGTCTTGCAGTTCTTTATAGCGCTGCAGTGTTTCCTTCACCCGTTGCGCACAGTCATAGTGGGCATCGCCCAGGGTTTGACGGTTGAGAATCCGGGAGGTGGAATCGAGGGGATCCACGGCCGGATAAATACCCAGCTCGGCAATCTTACGGCTCAAAACCGTTGTGGCATCGAGGTGGGCAAAAGTAGTGGCCGGTGCGGGGTCCGTGAGGTCATCGGCAGGCACATACACGGCCTGAACCGAAGTAATAGACCCGCGCTTGGTAGATGTAATGCGCTCCTGCATCACTCCCATCTCGGTGGCCAGCGTAGGCTGATAGCCCACGGCCGAAGGCATACGTCCCAAAAGAGCCGACACCTCGGAACCGGCCTGGGTAAAACGGAATATATTGTCAATAAAGAAGAGAATGTCTTTACCTGTGGCATCGCCCGGGTCTCCGTCACGGAAATACTCGGCAATGGTCAGTCCCGAGAGGGCCACCCTTGCCCGGGCTCCGGGAGGTTCGTTCATCTGCCCGAAGACGAAAGTAGCTTTCGACTTACGCAAATCCTCTTTGCTCACTTTTTCCAGCGGCCAGCCGCCTTTTTCCATGCCCTCCACGAAGTCTTCACCATAATCTACAATACCGGCTTCGATCATCTCGCGCAGCAGGTCATTTCCCTCTCTCGTTCGCTCGCCCACACCTGCAAAAACGGAAAGTCCGGAGTAGGCCTTTGCAATGTTGTTGATCAACTCCTGAATGAGTACGGTTTTGCCCACACCGGCACCTCCGAAGAGCCCGACTTTTCCTCCTTTGGAATAGGGCTCGATGAGGTCAATTACTTTGATTCCCGTATAGAGGATTTCGCTTTCCGTAGAAAGGTTATCGAAACGGGGAGGTTTTCTGTGAATAGGCATGCGGTCCTTGTGATCCACCGTGCCGAGGCCATCAATCGGATCGCCCACCACGTTAAACAGGCGCCCCTTGATGTCATCTCCGACAGGCACCGATATCGGCCCACCCAGATCGCGCACTTCCATGCCCCGCATCAAACCCTCGGTAGAGTCCATGGCAATGGTTCGTACACTGTCTTCCCCCAGGTGCTGTTCCACCTCGAGGATCAGTTTCTCTCCATTGTCCCGGGTGATCTCAAGGGCTGAATATATTTCGGGCAGATGATCATCATCTGTAAAAACAACATCAATCACATTTCCAATGATCTGGTTTATTTTTCCAACGTTGGCCATTCTCTTCTTTTTAATTTAAGGTAATTTCAATTCGGCTGCGAAGTTACGGCAAGCCGTATAAATCTCAAATATTTGAAGCCCTTTTTAAATACGTGATTTTTAGGCGCTCCCGGAGGGCAGGGCGGCCTCCACCTTTGCCGGATTACGGCAGCGGCAAGCGGGCCGGAGAGAAGACGGCTTTTCATTATTTTTACCTCAAAGCAATGCCATGGAACTGATAGAAGTGAAGGAACGAAAACAGATCAAAGAGTGGATTGACTTTCCACGAATCATTCACAAAAACGATAAGAACTGGATTCCGGCCCTGCGGCAAGACGTGGAAAAGGTATTTGATCCGAAGCGGAACAAAAGCTTTGAGCACGGTGAAGCCATTCGCTGGCTGCTCACAGGGCCCGGGGGCAGGGTCATTGGGCGCATTGCCGCCTTTGTCAATGAGAAATACCCCAACCCGCTCAACTATCCTGTGGGCGGCATGGGTTTTTTTGACTGCATCAATGATCAGAAAGCGGCAAACATACTGCTCGATGCTGCTAAAAAATGGCTCCTTGACCGGGGCATGGAGGGCATGGACGGGCCCATCAATTTCGGAGAAAAAAACATGTTCTGGGGTTTATTGATCGAGAATTTCAAAGAAGCCAACACCTATGGGATGGACCTTCATCCGCCCTACTATCGCACATTGCTCGAGAATTACGGATTCCGGATATTTTATGAGCAGCACATACTGAAAAGGCCCGTCAAAAACACTCCTGCTACCCCCGAGCAGATGCGCTTGGGCGAGCTGGTGATGAAACGCTACGGCATTGAAGTCAGAGATGTACGCGGGCTTTCCATTCGCGAGATTGCCGAACAGTTTATGCACGTATACAACGATGCCTGGGGCGGCATGCCCGGCTTCAAAAAAATGAAGCCCGGGGCCGGATATAAAATTATCAAATCGATGAAAGCCGTGATGGACCCGCGGGTGGTCATTTTTGCCTACCATGATAATGAGCCCATCGGCTTTTTTGTCAGCATTCCGGAACTCAATCAGATATTCAAACACGTAAACGGAAATCTGAACGCCTGGGGGAAAATCAAATTCCTCTACTACAAAACGTTTCACAAACCCAAAATACTCTATGGCCTTGTTTTCGGAGTTGTAAGAAAGTGGCAGCGCAAAGGCGTGGAAATGGCCATTGCCAAATTCGGCAGCGAAACCATTGTCGATGAAAAGCTGTATGACGAACTGGTGATGACCTGGATCGGAGACTTCAACCCGAAGATGCTGACCATCGGGGCCAAGGTAGGAGCCAAAATCAGCCGCAAGTATGCCACGCTGCGGCTCAACTTTGACCCCCAACGTGTGTTTGAACGCCACCCGGTGGTCAACCTCGACCCTAAAGAGGACTAACTCCGGCCATTCTTTCCGCTATCCTTATTTGGCATAGAACGCATGCACCGATGCAATCACGTGATCCTGCTCATCCCGGCCCAGCTCATTAAAAAAAGGCAGGCGCAGAAGCCTGTCCGAATAATGTGCCGCATGGGGCAGGGGCTTCCTTTTCCCGTCCCTGAACTTTGCGGCATAGGGACTTTGATCCAGCGATTGATAGTGGAATACGGCCTGAATGCCTTTATCGTGCAAAAAACGAATGAGCCTGCTCCGCTCCTGCAGACTTCGACAAATCAGATAATAAGAGTGGTAATTTCTCTCCCGCCCCGGCAGACCGGCAGGCCTCTGCACATGTCCCTTCTTTTCAAGTTTGGAAAAGCCCTCATGGTATCTTATCCAGATGGCTTTGCGCATGGCCTGGATTTCGCCCAAAGCCTCCAGTTGAGCGAAGAGATATGCAGCCTGCAGCTCGGAAGGCAAGAATGACGACCCCTTATCTACCCAGGTATATTTGTCACATTCCCCTCTGAAAAAAGCCGCCCGGTTGCTTCCTTTTTCCCTGATAATCTCGGCCCGCTCGATCCAGTGCCCGCCATTGATAAGAAGCGCCCCGCCCTCTCCGGAAATAATATTTTTTGTTTCGTGAAAAGAAAAAACGGCCATTTCTCCGAAAGTTCCGGCCTTGCGCCCGTCCAAAGACGACTCGATGGCCATGGCCGCATCTTCGAGCAGCACGACACCCCGCTCACGGCACAAACGCTCAAGAGCCGGCATGTCACAGATATCGCCTCCATAGTGCATCGCCACAACTGCCCGGGTGCGCGGAGTGATGAGTTCCTCCACTTTTTCCGCATCCATATTGGGGTGCCCCGGCAGGCTGTCGGCAAATACAATCTCTGCCCCGTGAAGGGCAAAGGCATTGGCAGTCGTGATGAAAGTAAAGGAAGGGACAATGACTTCATCGCCAGGCCTAAGCTCAAGAAGTATGGCCATCATCTCCAGCGCTGCCGTGGCAGAGTGTGTGAGCATGGCCCTCACAACGCCATAGCGCTGCTCAATAAAACGCTCGCATTTTTTTGCAAATCGCCCGTTCCCGGCCAGCCGGCCATGTTCCACGGCCTGGCGGATATAGGCCAGCTCCTGACCTGAGACATAGGGCTTGTTAAACGGGATCATCCTCTTCGGTCTTTTGCAATTTTTCCTCCTGAAAATAATAAATTGCACCAACCAGGCTGAGCAAAACAAAAATGACCCTGCTGATGAGGGCCAAACCCACGGATGCACTCAGCGGCACACCATAGAGTGCCAGGCCCCATGTGAGTATATTTTCGCGCACTCCCAGCGCCCCTACACTGATCGGAATCATCGAGACCACCGATACAACACTGATCACAAAAAGGAGATCGGGCAGAGCTATGCGATAATTATAAAAGCGCAAATAAAAATAAAGGCTGATGACGCGCAGGCCCTGAAAGAGGATTGCAAAGAAGACGGCCAGCGAGAGCGATCGCAGGTCATATTTTGAGGCGGCCTCGAGCATCTGACGGAGAAAGGCTGTAATCTTTTTTCTGAAAATGAGAATAAAGAGCAGAAGAGAAGAAAATACAATCCAGCTCAACTCAACGGGCATTCCTCCTGAAGCATTTACAAAGAGGTGCTTGTTGGACTCCATGGGCTTGAAAAGAAGATAAACGAGCGCTGCCAACAGCAAAATGCCGAGCCCGATTAAGCGATCGGCCAGCGAGGCCGTGACCAGTGCCGCCCACGAGACATTGCTTCGCCTCTTCAAAACAAGCACTTTCACGGCATCTCCACCGACACTTGAGGGCAGCACATTGTTGAAGAAAAGGCCGATGGCCGAGGCACGATAAACATCTGAAAACCTGAAGCTGCCCGCCCGCTGCAGGAGCGGATATAATTTCAGAGGAGCAAGGAGAAGCAGGAGCACAGCAATGCTCAACGCGGCAGGAAGCAGCCAGATGAGCGCACCGTTCTTCATTTCGGACCACATCTCGGGAAGATCAATGCTGAAGAGCAGGTAGGCGATCAGGCCCAGGCCGAAAACGACTTTCAACAACTGCCAGAGTCTCTTTTTCATCAGGAAGTTTTAGAGATCGCCCAAAGGTATGTAAGAGATATTTAGTTTTACGTTCCTAAAGGGATTTCTATCCATGGAAGACTTGATCATCAATTTTACACCCACGGGAATGATCCCCACCAAAGCCAAAAATCCGCATGTGCCGATCTCGGTCAGCGAGATTGTAGAAGAGGTGCATGAAGCATTTGAGCTGGGCATTACGATGGTTCATCTGCATGCACGCGATGAAGAAAGCCAGGCCCCCACTCATAAAAAGGAAGTCTATGGCCGGATTTTGGAAGGTCTTCGCAAATATTGCCCCGAACTGGTCATGGGGGTATCGCTCAGCGGGCGCAGTGTATCGTCTGTCGAACTGCGTTCGGAGGTGCTGCAACTGCTGCCTGACATGGGCTCGCTCACTCTCTCTTCTCTTAATTTTCCCAACCAGGCCAGCATCAATGCTCCTGAAACCATTGAAGGCCTCATCGAGAGAATGGAGCGCTATGGGGTGAAACCCGAGCTGGAAGTTTTCGACCTCGGAATGATTAATTATGCAAAGTACCTTATCCGCAAATCCCTCCTGAAAGCTCCCTTCTACTTCAACATTATATTGGGCAATATTGCCGGCTTGCAGCTCGAATTTCTGCACCTCGGCACCGCCATCCGCGAGCTGCCCGAAGGAAGCCTCTGGGCTGCCGGAGGCATCGGCAGGGCCCAGCTCGGGGCCAACAGCCTGGCCATTGCCATGGGAGGAGGGGTACGGGTCGGCTTGGAAGACAACATCTACTTTGACCGGGCGAAAAAGAAGCCGGCCGGCAACAAAGCGCTTCTTCTGCGAATCCATGAGCTGGCCGAAATACACGAAAGAAAAATCATGAAAGCCGGGGAGCTGGGCCGGGCCGGTTTCTACAACAGCCAATACAAGCGCAAGCCTGCTTAAGCCGTTTCTTCACGTATTACATAGGCAGCCCGGTGCTCGAGGGTTTTGATGATGCGCAAAAGATACTCGCCAATGATGCCGAGCGAAAACAAGGTGATGCCCCCGATCAGCAGCAGCAAAACGACCAGGGTAGTCCATCCCGCCACATGAATGCCCACAAAAAGCTTTTTATAGAGAAAATAAAGCGCCAACAGCAAGCTGATAATTGAAAGCCCGACACCGGCCATTGAAACGCTTCTCAGCATGACGGAGGTTTGATTGATCAGGAGGTTGGACATCAGCTTAAGCATTTTGTACAAGGTAAACTGCGAGCTGCCATGCTTTCTATTGTCATGCGCTACCCGCACATTGACCGCATCGCGGGTCAGCGAAAAAAGCATGGCCGGCAAATAAGGAAAAGGCGTTCGTACTTTGCACAGCTCTTTTGCAATTTCTTTTTTTATCATCATAAAGGGCCCGAAGCGAAGACCCCGGGGCTTGCCTGCAAAGCGCTCGTCCAGTTTCCCTTTCAGGCGACTCAAGCGGTCTTTCACTATTCCGTTTTTGTTCTCCGCAAAACGGGCAATGACGAGGTCATGTGCGGCTTCGGCCATCAGTGCGGGAAAATCTTCGGGTCTGTGCTGCAGGTCATCATCCATCAGGATCAGATAATCCCCTCCGGCATGATCCATACCGCAGATCAACGCTCCGTTCTTGCCTTCGTTTCGCAGGAGCCGGTACCCCTTCAAAAAGGGATATTCGGCTGCCAGTGTTTTGATCGTTTCCCAACTGGCCTCGTCAGGCGAAGCATCATCCACCATGATAATTTCAAAGCCGCCCGGAGCCATCCCCTGCAGTTGGGCATGGATGCGTGCGGTCAGCTCGGGCAACGAACGGCTGCTGTTGTACACCGGAATAATGACGGAATAATCCATAGGCATCGTTTATAGTCTTTTCATGTACGCTAGTGCACCGGGCCCTGTAGAAAAAAGCAGGTCCAGAATTGTCACTTCATGAACAAAATCACCATGCAGCTGTGCATACTGCGGATAATCGCTAAAGTCCAGATAATGAACGGCTATCCCCTGACGGGCAAACAAATCTTCGTCCAGATATGCCGCTGCCGAAGGGCCGCTGAGGTACTCGTCAGCCCCCAGTTCCATACAAATTTGCAAAAGTCGCTCACTTCGGCCGCCTGCCCGCTCAAACTCACCGGATTGCCGGATCTCTGTTTCAATTTTCAAATAGCGGTTGACGGCCTCAATCAGGCCGAGATTCAGCTCCGAAAGATAGCGGAAGCCCGCCTCATAGGCCGGAGCGAGGTACTCCATCACTTCTTCAAAGAAAGGCAGAGACCCGTAGCTGTGGC
>JALSIH010000160.1 GCA_026981615.1 Chitinophagales bacterium | reverse complement strand
GTCGCTGCCAACGAGGATCAGTTCATCGCAGTGGAGCCGGAGGGCCTCCATGACCCATTGTATCAACGGCTTCCCCCTGAATTCGCTAAGGGCTTTCGGCCTGCCGAAGCGGCTGCTTTTTCCGCCCGCAAGTATGGCGGCTGAATATTTGGGGGACTCATTCATTGCGGTATAAAATAAACCTCCACCTCTTCTCCGGCCTGCATTTCCGTTTTGTCGTGCGGAATTTTAATAATTATGCTTGCTTCGCTGAAGCTCTGCAACATATGCGATCCCTGTCCTTCGAGGGGCACGGCACGACCCGCTTTTACTTTTCCGCTGAGGTACCAGGTGCGGTCGCCCCGCTTTTTCACCTTCCCGGCCAGCGGCAGGACGCTGTGCAGAAGACCCGGCTCGGCAGCGCCCAACATTTTTTGCAGAGCCGGCAGCACATAGAGGTAAAATGAATTCAAGACCGATCGCGGATTGCCGGGCAGGCCGAAGGCCACACAATCATCGCGCAAGGCAAAGAGCAGGGGCTTGCCCGGTTTTTGACGGACCTTGTGAAAAACAATTTGAAACCCTGCCCGCTCGAGTGCTGCGGGCGTAAAATCATAATCTCCTACCGAAACGCCACCGCTCAGCAGGAGGAGCTCAGATGAGGCGGCTTCCAGTTTGACCCTGTTGCTCAGCAAGCTTTCATCATCGCGCACTTTTGCGGCCCGGGCATTGATTCCTTCCCGCTGAAGAGCCATGCGCAGCATGACGGTGTTTGATTCAAATATTTTACCCTTTTGCATGGGTGCTCCCTCCTCAAGAAACTCGCTGCCCGTGGCGATGATGCTCACTTCGGGTTTGGCGTGCACATCAATGCGCTCGACACCTATGGAAGCCAGGTAGCCGATGGCAGCCGGATTTAAGCGTTTTCCCTGCGGAAACGCGAGTGCTCCTTTTTTGATCTGCTCGCCCTGCTGGCGAACATGAAGGCCTTTTTTCTCCGGCAGCTGGAGCAGCTCGATTTCCCCCCCTTTTTTTTGTACGTGCTCCTGCATGACAACGGTATCGGCCGAATCCGGCAGAGGCGCCCCCGTAAAGATGCGCAGGCATTCCCCTTTTTTAATCTCCGGCAAATCCACGGTGCCTGCACTCGATTCTCCGACTTGTTTAAAAATTTTTCCTTCTTTGAGGTCTTCAAAGCGGATGGCATAGCCGTCCATGGCCGATTGCCTGAAGAACGGATGATCATAGGGTGCATGAATATCGGTGGCGGCAAAGAGTCCGGAACAGGCTTCGAGCGGCAGCCTGAGCCGGGGCCGCGAAGATATTCCCGACAAGATCAAACGGATGGCTTCTTCGGGTTGAATCATATTACAAAAATAAGAGCTTGAAACTTGCCAGGGCAAGGACAAGCGCAAGGGCTCTGCGCACACTTTTTTCGCTCAGCACCCTGCTGCCCAGCAGGCTGCCTGCCAGCCCTCCGGCCAGCACCAGTCCTATCCACACCGGAAGCTCATGGTCGAGCTGCAATTGACCGGAATGAAAGAGCCCCGCCAGTGCTGCCGCAGAATTTACAAAGATAAAGGCAGCCGATATGCCCGCGGTGGTTTTCATATCGGCCCAGGCAAAAATGATGAGCAGGGGGCTGAGGATAATGCCCCCGCCAATGCCGATCAGTCCGGAGAAAAATCCGATTAGCAGCCCCATTCCGATGCCTGCCCACACGGGCATCCGGGCCATTTCCTTTTTGCGGATTCCCAAAAGTCCGCTGACTTTCAGAAAGGCAAAAAGGAGAAATGCTCCGAGTATGATTTTGTAAAGCTGGCCCGGCAAA
>JALSIH010000159.1 GCA_026981615.1 Chitinophagales bacterium | reverse complement strand
GCTCAGCGGAAAGAGCCTTACCTTCCCTTTGAAGAGTTTCCCGTCATCGGCTTCGCCCCCAGGATAGAAAAGGTCCACGCTGTGCTGCAATGCCAGCGAGTTGACCACTTTTATCACCCGGCTGTCGTGCCTTACCGGCCCGTTGAGCAATACGGCTATGTGCATATCAATCTTCTTCGAGTTTTTTCAACACGGATGCATCTCTTATCGCAGAACGAAAGACCGTCATAGGGTCGAAAGCAAGATCATCCTCACCGGGCCTGAAGTTCTCAAAAGAAGGGTCATCGGCATCCCGTCTGGCCACGGCTTTTCCGTTCCGGTAGATGATTTTAAAGCGTTCGTTTCCGGCCTTCATGGCCTCGCGTATGATTTCAGGATATTCGCCATACTTTCCGGTGTCGAAGCGTACAATGTGCCGCATCAGCTCCTTCTGGTAGCGATATTTCAGTTTTTGCTCATCGAGTGTTCCGTAGCGCTTCCGAAGCCAGTCTTTCCGATAGCTTTCAAAATCTATCTCCGCATCGCGGCCTTTGGCCGAGTTGACATGTTGACGCCAGTCGAAATAAGCATTGCGGTAGATCAGGCGCATATCGCTCTTCAGGCCGTCACAATGAAAGTAATAGTGCTTTTTCTCTTTGACGCTTTTGTAATAAACCGGCAGTCTGACGGTATCGAATTTCCCAAACTCGCGATAGGTGATTTTCGTGCAATATTTGATGAGGATGGGTTCACCCGGGTCCAGCGGGGAGTAAAGCCTGGAAGTATGGTGGAAGTCACCGAAGAGATTGGTACGGGGCAGCTGTACGGCACGGGGCCGATTGTCGGCAAGCACACGTTTTCGAAGCAGACGGCAATCCTCGGGACCCGAAGTTTTAAAGACCATGTCGGCATCCCATCGCAAATGCCAGCTGTAACGCGTAAGATCAAGGCCCTTTTGCCTGCAATCTCCCAGCAAGGCATCCGGCATCGACAATACGTCCACTTCGATTTCCCCTTCATGTCGCTCCTTAAACTCCCGCATAAGCGTTAAAGTGGCATCCGATGACCCGTTGTCAATGCAGACTACCTGATCGGCAAATCCAATGAGGCTCCTGAGCGCAAGCGCTATGATATTTTCTTCGTCACGTGCGACCACCACAGCCGTGATCCCCTTTTTAAGCGGTTTCCCGTCCCTGTCGCGCTCAAAACGCCTGTAAAAGAAGCGGTAAAAGAGCTGATAGGAGAGAAAAGAAAAAAGGACTCTCAGTTTACTTTTGATTTTATCAGTCATACTCAGTTGCAACTTGATTGCTCGATAAAAGAGATATACTCCGGAGCATTGTTCTCAAACATATAGTGTCTTTCCATTTTCTTCCGCGCAGCCCGGCCCATCTCCGGCCATTTCTCACGCATCTCTACGGCCCTTTTCAGGACATCATACCACTCCTCTTCCCTGTTTATGAGGAAGCCCGTCACTGCATCTTCGATGATTTCGCGGTTGGCAGGTAATCCGGTGGCGACCGCAACAATACCGAGGCTCCCGTACTGCACCAGTTTGAAGCCGCACTTTCCGCGTGACAGTTCGTCATCGTCCAACGGCATCAGGCCGAGGTCTATCTTTCGCAGATGCTCTTTTTCTTTTTCAAGGCTCCAGTCAAGGTTTTTTACCGGAAACCGGGCCTCCGGTGGGTTGTACTTCCGCCCGCTGATTACGATCAATTCGATCGGGTACTTTTCGCTGAGGCGATTAAGCGCCTGCATCAGCCGGTCGAGGTAAAAAAGATTTCCCGAGCCGCCAATCCAACCGAAATGTACGGGAGTCTGCTCTGCGGCCCGGTATTCCTTCAACTGCGAAGCTTCGTAGTCCACGCAGGTGGGCATCATCAAAACGTTCAGCTCTGAAAGGCCTTTGTTCTCACTGAGCACCAAGTCCTTCAAATAAGCCGATCCGGCAATAAAGCGCCTGTAGAGGCGCAGAGAATCATAAAACTTGTGATGATTTTCGAGCAGGAGCCTGCCGTATCTTGTCATCGGGCGGGGCGGGTCTTCGCGTATGAGCATGTCATCATCAAAATCCAGTATGGCACCAGGGTGAATGGCAAGAAGCAGTTTTTCGTAAAAAAGGTTGCCGTATTCATTGTAAATCAGCAGGGTTCGCCTCACAATCACACGGTCGAAATGCCGGCTGCGAAGGATTTGCCGCAGACGGATGGCCATGGAAGCGAATTGAAAACGCAAAACCGAGTTTTGCCTGCGGAGACGATAAAAACGTTCCCGGTCGAAGACATGACAAATTTCAACTTCACAGGCCCCGGCATTCAATATACGGGCCCATTTCTCCACCCGCCAATAGTAGCCCGCATTGCCCGGAAAGAAGCTTGCCAGAAAGAGCACGCGTTTTTTTCCGTTTTGTCTTTCCTCTCTCCTTCCCCTTAGGTGAAAATAGAGGGTAAGGCATTTTGCCAAAAGGTAAAAGGGGTAAAAGACAAAAGGAAACAGGGCGGCTCGAAGCTTGCTTTTCAGCATTTCATTTCAGCTTTTCGGAAATTCACAGCGCAGCAATTTGAAAGCCATCAGCAACTGCCAGTCGCTGATATGACCCTGTGTACGGATATATTTCTCTCGCAAGAGGAGCTCGCGGGCATCGGCAATCATACGCTGCAGTTCCGGGTCTTCCAGCCACTTCTTCTGAGGCGGGGCGAAGCCTTTTTTATCCACTCGCCAGGTGATGGCCCGGGGCAATTCCTCTTCCATGGCTTTTCGAAGCAGGTACTTGGTCCAGCCCTCCCTGATTTTCATCCGTGGCGGCAGGGTAAATACAAAATCGGCCAATTCGTGAGAAAGGAAAGGAAGACGCACTTCCCGCGAAAAAGCCATGGCATTGCGGTCGGAGAAACGCAACAACTTACCCAGCCCGTAGCTCGTAACGTCATATTTCAAGGTATCGTTGAGGGTTTGAAAACTTCGAAACGGAGGTTCTTCACGTGTGATACCTGCCAGAAAATCGGGATGAAAAACCTTCTGCCATTCTGCTTTGCGCAGGCGGCCCGCCACATGACGCATGTATTTCAGCCCGGAAGGCAAATAAATATTCAGCCACCAGCGAAGCCCCCGCCTGAGCCTGAAATCATGCCGCGAAGCAAGCGCTTCCGCTTCGCGCAAATAGGCGCTTCGGTCATTTATCCACAACTCACGCAAAAATGCTTCGAAATACTTGTGATAACCTCCCAGTATCTCATCGGCTCCCTGTCCGTCAAGCAAGACGGTCACTTCTTTATCGCGGGCCAGCTTCATGACCTCCCACTGAGCCAGGATGGAAGCGGAGCCGAAGGGTTCTTCCTGGTGGTAAAAGATGCGGTCGAGTTCGCTTCGCAAAGACCGGCTGCCGGGACAGGTATAAAAAGCCCTTAATCCGAAATGCGATTCCATCATTTTCATATAAGGGCCTTCGTCAAGAGCGGGATCATCAAAACGGGCGGAAAAAGTAGTTTGTAAAGATGCTTTGCCCGCTGCGGACAGAGAAGCCCTGACGGCCGCCACCACCGAGGATGAATCGAGGCCGCCCGAAAGGGACGAGCCCACCGGCACATCGGAGCGCAGCCGTCTTGCCACCGAATTGCGAAACAAGCTCGTAAAACACTCGATCGCCTCCTCTTCGGAGCCGGAAAAGGAGGCTCCTTTTTCATTGACGGACCAATAACGTTTAATTTTCATCTCCCCGCCCGGCATCAGCGTCAGGCTGTGCGCTGCCGGAAGGCTCTTCACCGCCCCGTAGAAAGTACGCTCCGGATGCAGGGGATCCTCCACCACATCAAAGGCCAGATATCGATAGAGCATATCGTGAGATATGCCCCGATCGATTCCCCCTGCAAACAATGCCTTCATTTCCGAAGCGAAAATCAACTCGCGCCCCGGCTCGTAGTGATAATAAAAAGGCTTCTCGCCAAAGCGGTCGCGGGCACAAAACAATATCCGCTCTTCCCGGTCCCACAGTGCAAAAGCAAACATGCCGTCAAAGTATTCCACGCAACGGCTGCCATATTGCGCATAAGCTGCCGGTATCACTTCCGTGTCGCTTTCCGTTTCGAATCGATGGCCTTTTTTCTCCAGTTCTTTCCTCAGCTCAATGTAATTGTATATTTCCCCGTTGAAAGTGAGCACATAACGCGAGCGGTAGTGCATCGGCTGCCGGGCCGCTTCCGTAAGATCGAGAATAGAAAGGCGCCTGTGAGCCAGGCCGATGGCTCCCGTGTCGGTGGTGTTGATCCACAATCCTTCGCCATCGGGGCCGCGATGCACGAGCACATTGATCATGCGCTGCAAACGCTCCCTGTCAACAGGAGCCCGGTCGGGGTGAAAAATTCCGGCTATGCCACACATGCTATGATTTCTCCATTTTTATAAAATAGCGTCTCAGCGCATTGAGATAGGAATATGCGAGGGGCACAGCAAGGCGGGCAAAGAAAGGGGCCGGCCATAAAAAAAAGTGCCCGCCTCCGGCAAAAGCACGGGCAAAGGACTTTGCCGAAAACCCTTCATATCCGGCTGCTGTGTTTGAGAGGTAGTTCATTGCCCATTTGCATATCCCAGCGAGCCGGGCCGCCCGCTCCCCCTTTCCCCGGGGGGCCACTCCCCGCAGCACATGCAGCACTTCCCGGTTGTTTTGCTCTATGCGATACATGGCAGCCCCCAGCGAACCGGGCAATTCCCGTTTTATGACCGTAACCTCCGGGTAATAGATTACTTCAAATTCACGGGTTATGCGCAGAAGCATATCGTAATCTTCCTGTTTCAGCGATTCGTTGAAATAGCCCGTCCGGGCAAAGAGCTCTTTGCGATAGATCAAAGTAGCCGTATGAATGAATGCGGCTTCGAGACGCAAGAGTTCACGATAGGGTGCTTCGGGAAACGAGTAATCACCGGCATTTGCAACCGTTTTGCTGCCGCCAGGCAGGAGCTTTATAAAATTGCTGCACGACAATGCGCTCTCAGGCGGAGAGGCCGCCAGCTCATTCAATTGCCGTATCAATGCATCGCGGATGGGAAGGTCGTCCGTGGCCAGAATTTTAATATAATCGCCCGTGGCCAATGCCAGCGCTTCATTGAGCGAGCTGCTGACTCCCCGGTTTTCGTTGTGGCGGATAAAATGATGCGGACCATGCTCCCTTTCACTTATCCATTTAGCAATTACTGCCTGCGAATGATCACCGGAAAAGTCATCCACAATGATCCACTGCATATCGATGCGCTCATCGCGGAAAAAGGCGGCCACCGCATCCATGTGTTGCTCCACATAGTCTGCATGATTGTAGCAGAGAGAAATAAAAGTCAGTTTTCTTTTCGGGGTCAAGGGAATTGATTGAGCGATGCAATGATATGCCGCACCTCGTCTTCGTGCAGGGCGGGATGAAGCGGCAGGCTGAGGACTTCGCGATGTATGGCTTCCGTCAGGGGATAGGCATGCTGCCGCCATTCCTTATAGGCCCCTTGTTTGTGCGGAGGAACGGGATAGTGAACGGCCGTTTCGATTCCTTTTTCGCTCAGAAAGGCGGCCAGCTTCTTGCGCTCCGGATGCCGAACGACAAAAAGGTGAAAGACGTGGTTTTTGCCTCCGTCCCAATGCGGAAGCATGATCTCCGGATGGGATATCTCCCGGAGATAGCGCCCGGCAATCTCTCTGCGCCTTTCGTTGTCGGCATCCAGGCAGCGCAGCTTGACACGCAGGAGGGCCGCCTGCATCTCATCGAGGCGGCTGTTGACGCCCTTCATTTCATGCAGGTATTTCTTTTCAGACCCGTAATTGCCCAATGCACGAACGATGCGGGCCAGTTCTTCATCGGGAGTAATAACGGCCCCTCCGTCACCGAGGGCTCCGAGGTTTTTGCCGGGATAAAAGGAAAAAGCGGCCGCATGGCCGAAGCTGCCGGCCCTGTGTCCCTGCGCATCGCATGCACCGTGTGCCTGTGCCGCATCCTCTATCAGAAGCAGTTCGCGCTCAGCGGCAAAAACAGCCAAGCGATCCATATCCGCCAGGCGTCCGTAAAGGTGCACGGCCATCAATGCCCGGGTTCTTGCCGTTATGGCGGCTTCGAGCCTCTCCGGGTCAATGTTGAAGCTGAGCGGATCGGGCTCTACGGGCACGGGAATGAGTCCGCAGGCCGAGACGGCCAGTATGCTGGCAATGTAGGTATTGGCAGGCAGCAGCACTTCATCGCCCGGCTTCAGCCGGCCCTGCTCCATAAACGCCCGCAAAATGAGGGTAAGGGCATCCAGGCCGTTGCCCGTACCGATGGCATGCGGCACTCCGCAATATGCTGCAAACTCCTCCTCAAAGGCTGCCAATTGCCGTCCGCGGATGTAGCGGCCCGAGTCGAGCACCCCGCGCAGCGCCTCCGTAAACTCCGCCTCGTGGCGCTGGTTGATGCGCTGAAGATCGAGAAATTTAATCATTTGCGGGAATTGGCTCGTGATCAGAAAAGACATACTGCCTGCCGTCATCCTTCGCGCGCAGATGCATATCCAGGAGGCATCCGTCCCGGGCAATATAACCTGTTTGTCGCGCGGGATTGCCATACCATACGGTAAAGGGCGGAGCATCTTTTGTTAATACCGACCCGGCTCCGATCAATGCACCGCACCCAATCTTGAGTCCGCCCAAAATGGTGGCATTGGCCCCTACCGAAGCTCCTTCCCCAATCACCGTATTCAGGAATTTTTCGGGGTATTGCCTGGAACGCGGAATATGATCATTGACAAATGTGGCATTGGGCCCGATAAATACCCCATTCCCTATTCGCAGGCCGTCCCAAAGCTGCACGCCCGCTTTGACCGTCACATTGTCTCCGATCAACACATCATTTTCAATAAATACATGACAATTGATATTGCAATCAGAACCGATTCGTGCACCGGGAAGTACCACAACAAATTGCCAGATGCGTGTGCCGCTGCCGATATGGGTCGACTGAACATCAGAGAGTGGATGAATCATCATGATTCGGATTTTAAAAAGAGATTCAAATCGCGAATATAGTCGCCCTCATCATAGATATCCGAAGCCAGACAAAGGAGGACGGCATTGTGCGAGAAGCGAATTTCGCGCCAGTAGCCGCCCGGAATATAGAGGCCCTTGTCGGGGGTATCGAGGGTGAATTCCTGTCTTTTACCCTTGCGGTCGATCAGGGTAAAGTCAATGATGCCGCTGACGGCCACAATGATTTGTTCAAGACGAAGATGCGCATGGTTTCCCCGCTCCACATGGTTGGGCGTAAAGTAGGTCCAATACACGCGCTTTACGGCAAAAGGCAATGCCGGATCGCCATCCTGCATGAGCGAGATATAGCCGAGAGACGGGTCGCCAATGCGGGGCAATTCAATCATATGGGGCTTATTCATGAGCTGATATCTTTTCGTTTTTGCTGCCGGCAGGCCGATTGAGGAGCTTCAGCAATCGCCTTTCAAATATCTCCGGATCAAGATAATAATCATGATGCGGTTCTTTTGCACTGCCCGGTGGAAAGATAATATATTGAAGCTCCACCCCGCGCATGGCGGCCAGTGTCGAAAATGCCGGAAATTCGCCCCAGAGCTCCGACATCCAGCAAAGCGCCCGCGTGCCTGCGGAAGCAAAGATGAGGTTGGTCCACGAGGCACCTGTGGGGCCCACAATACATTCCGCATTGCGAAAAAGGTGAAATTGCCCGATGAAACTCAATTTTCCCGCATCGACTATCTCAAAGCCATGGGCTGCGGCTATGCCTTCTATTTCTTTGTCGTTGTATTTCCGCTGTCCCGTATTTGCCCGGCTCAGCAGGATGCGCCCGGGCATGCCTTCCGCCCCGGCATGCCCGGGCGGAAGGCCCTCAATAAAAGCATCGTAAAGACGGAACAAAGCAGGATGATAACGAAGGTCCGAGATTTCGAAATGACCGTATTTGAGATTAAACGGCATGTTCCAGAGTTTGCTTATGTAGAGCAGTTCACCGGCCGTCAAGCCTTCCTCCTCTTCAAGAAAGAGCAGGTTTTCAAATCCCGCATGGCGAAGCACCTCTTTGAAGTTTTCGTTTGCTCTCCAGGATGCGGCCACAATCAGGGGCCAGCCCGCATATGCCGGGGCTTTCTCTTTAAGCAAAAGAAGCTTGGGCAGCAGCTCGATCATAAAGTGAAAATAATTGTGCCCCCCGCTGTCGAGCAGGTGGATGCCGCGTGCGATCCTTTTTGTTCCGGCCGGATTTCTCACGATCATGCGCTGCGCATCATGAATGAGAATGCTCCTGTCGTCATAGCGGATGCGATTGTTTTTTGCATGGCTGCTGCATGGAAATGAGTCTATATATGCCCGCCCTCCTACTGCCACAAGATGCGAAGCGGGAAAAACCGTTGCATTTCGAAGCATGAAAGCATATACGGGAATAGAAGAAAGACTTAAACATTCGGCTGCTCCCTTTGCGGTCGGTGTCCATATATTTATATTTTCCGCTCCCTCATATAAGACATGATTAAAGGGCTCCGCTTTAATATCATAAAATTCAAGAACCCGCATAGCTCCTGCTGTCTTTGGCAGCTGACTTATCCATTGCAAATAATATTTAAGGGCGGAATATAATTTCAATTTAAAGAACAGCATAGCCGGATACCTGCAAGCAGCAAGATAGAACGCATGTATTGCCGATTTTAATCTCATCGCTTTCCTGCTTATGCCGAAACCGTAAATAAAATTGCCTGAACGGGTCGTGTCGCATTCAAAAACAAAGCGGGATATATGCATCCGGTACCATCTATATGGAAGATATCAACTCGCAAAAATGCGCCCACTGTTTCTCCTTCGAATAATACGCTCTAATCATTTCATTTCCGCGCTGAGCTGCTTCTCGTCTTTTTTCCGGCTCATTGATAAGCATTTCCAGCTTTGAGCAAAAATCAGCGAAGTCCGAATATGTCGTAAAATGAATGTCTTTGATCATATGCCTGGGATAAATACCCTCATCCGAAAGCAAGTGTGCCCCCAGGCCGAGGGCTTCAAAATTCCTCATATTGACCTTGTACTTTCCTGTAAAATCAACGGCCGCATTAAAAACAATTTTGCTTGAGGCGATCTTTTTGTAAAGTGCCAGCCCATATAGTGGCTTAAGCGACTTGCTTCTCACAAATTCCGGAGGGAAAATTATTCTTTTTCTTCTCCTTAAAATTTTATCATAGAATGAACGTCCGGCATACTTAATATCATATAAAAGCGCAAGCTCAATATTCAAAGCGCTTTTTTCCTTAAAGTCAAGCAATTGGTCAATCAAACGATTTCTCTTTTCAAAGTAGAAGTCCAGATACTGACCGTAAAAAAAGAGATCCACAGGCCTTTCCTCATTGGCGGAAAAGGCATCCATCACCGGGTCGTGGGCTGGTTGAAAAAGCAAGCTTCGATAAGCGCTCTTTGATTTGCCGTCAGAAATATGGGTTGGCAGGTTGGTGAGACGCAACTGATATATCTTAAACATCTCCTCATCAAAATGCGGAGAAGCGGACCAGCAAACCCTTTTTATTTTTTTATTTAAACCTTCGCTTATTTCCTGCTTCGAGAAGTGCATCGGTGACCCGTTATAAAAAACATCCGGTCCGAAGTCTTCAATCTGTGCGAAGAGAATTTTTTTCAGGTTGCGCTCTTTCCATCCCTTCTCCTCGGCCCATTTGTACTGAAGAAGGGGGTAATCCCACATGGTATAAAAACCCCGCTCGTCATGCTCATCCAGTACCGGCTTCAACAGGTGTGCCGCATAAAAACGATCTTTCAGCAGTTTCGATTTCAGCCCTGCAAATGATATATTGTTTTTATCAATTGCATACCTTTCCTCAAAGTCTTTAATGTAAGGGGCGTAAGAATGTATGGCCTGAAAAACCTTCATTCAAAATAATTTAGATTTTCAACGACTTCCCGGGTCATTTCGGGGGGCATCTCAGGAAATATGGGAATAGAGAGCACTTCGTTTTGCAGCTTTGCGGCATTGGGAAAGTCATCTGCCGTGTAATTCCTGCCGGAGTAACAATCGAGAAAAGGCAAAGCACGGGGATAATGTACGGCACTTTGAATTTTATTTTTATGCAGATAATCTCTTATTTGCGCTCTCTTTGTCGAACGAAGAACAAAAAGATGATAGGCATGACGGCTGTCCGGCCGCTCCCGGGGAACACTGATAAATTTATTATTTATTTGCTCTCGATAATATCCTGCAATCTCCCTTCTACGCTCTACCCAATGATCCAGATACTTCAATTTTACCGAGAGTACAGCCGCCTGCAAAGCATCCATTCTGCTGTTTCGGCCTTCCATGAGATGATGGTGCTTCTTTATCTGGCCATGATTGGCTATCATTCTGGCTCTATCCGCAATTTCATCCATATCTGTCAACATGCATCCGGCATCACCGAAAGCGCCCAGTATTTTTCCCGGATAAAAGCTAAAGGCCGCGGCATGCCCGAGACTTCCCGCTTTTTTGCCCTTCCATGAGGCCCCATGGGCCTGCGCACAATCTTCAATGACTATTAAGTTATGCTTACTTGCCACCCTGTTTAACTTATCCATATCACAGACCTGCCCGTAGAGATGGACCGGTATAATGGCCCGGGTTCTCTCGCTGATATACCGCTCCACAATATCCTCATCTATCGTATAGTAGTGCTTGTCCACATCCACAAAGACAGGGACAGCCCCCGTACTTGAAACAGCCTCGGATGTAGCAATCCATGAGACTGCCGGCACAAGCACTTCATCGCCCGGTCCGATATCGAATGCCTGTAGCAATATCTCCAGTGCATCCGTACCGTTGCCGCATGAAATGCAATGCTTTTTGCCGATATATCCTGAATAGCTTTCCTCGAAATCTTTCACGAACGAGCCGCCTATAAAATTTGCTCCGTCAATAACTTCAGAAAGTGCCCGGTCTATCTCTGCCTTCAGGCTGTGATACTGGGCAATCAGGTCATTCAGTGGAATCATCTATCAGCAGATTTACTTTCTTTCCGTTAATTTTAAAATACGGAGGCGGAAATCCCGGCATGGATGTGGCCCTGAGATGCCTCCATATCTTCTCTTCACTCCAGCTCAGATCGATCTCCTTAACGCGATGAATCTCCTTTCGAAAATGCATAGAGCAGCCCCTTACGCCCAAAAATTTACTTTGAGCAACCGCTTTGACCTCTCCGTTAAGAATATTGGCGATTTCTTCCTCAAACAAAATACACGACTCCTTAAAAGTCAGGTCATACAATTCCTTTACGAAGCAATCCTGAGGCACCGGAAAACGTCTTTCGGCAATAATATCTCCGGAGTCAATTCCCTCACTCATTATATGCAGGGTTGTTCCAAACTCTTTTTTACCGTCCAGAATGGCAAATGTAAACTGATTGCATCCGCGATATTCGGGAAGGGGTGCCATATGCAGGTTGATTGCCATCTTCTTTGCCTTTGACAAATACGCTCCGCGGATAATCTCGTGATACTGAACCGAGATGAGATAGTCATAATCCAGATCATTTAGCCTCTCCTGGCTTTTATATACCGGCAGCCCTATGCCCCGGGCAAGCTCCGAAATCGCAGCTTCTCCCAGGCTTTTGTTTTCATTCGAAAAAACCGCAACGATTTCCGCCTCAAGTTTTTCGCTGTTATTGATCAGGTATGACAGACAATGAAAGCCAATGGGCTTGGAGCCCATGAATACAATTCTATTTTTCATCAATCGATCTGTAAATTTTGTCAATAATTTCCACCGTCTTCAATCCCTCAAACATATTCGTGGTAATTGAGCCGCCATTGACAAATACATCTATTAAGTTCTTATAAATCAAATCATGGTTTGACATGCTGCCCCGGTAATTGCCATAATTATTCGCTTTGTTTCCCCCTTCCAGGTTCTTAATCCTGTAGCCTTCAATGTTCTGATATTCCAATTCATTCAGGTATTGCCCTCCGATTTTCACCGTCCCCTTCTCCGCAAAAAGAGTTAGGGAACCTTCCATATTTCTTTGATAACTGTTTATGGTAAAGTTTATGGTACCAATCGCATCATTGTGAAAACGCAAAATAACGACACCGGTATCTTCAAAATCCACAATGCCTTTGTGCTGATAATTATCACCGAAAGCTTTCACTTCTTTAACATCCCCAATGAGATAATACAAAAGATCAATGAAATGGCTGAACTGGGTATAGAGCGTGCCACCGTCCAATGAGCGGCTGCCTTTCCAACTGTCCCTGTAGTATTCTTCATTCCGGTTCCAGAAGCATGAGAGCTGTACACTGTGAATTTTTCCGAGAAAGCCCTCATCCAGCGCTTTCCTGACTGCTTTAACAGGCGGATTATAGCGATTCTGCTTTACAACAAACAATCTTTTATTTGCCTTCTCCGCAGCCTTGATCATCTCTCCGCAATCATACACATTGATTGCCATCGGTTTTTCGCAGAGCACATGCTTTCCGGCATTTAAAGACTTAATCGTATGCTCCGCATGAAGTCCGTTCGGTGTGCAAACCGCCACAAGGTCCACGCTATTATCCTGAATCAAATCCTCTATATCGTAATATGCCCTGACTCCATATTCCCCGGCAAGCGAATCCGCCTTATCTTTCTTAATATCACAAA
>JALSIH010000158.1 GCA_026981615.1 Chitinophagales bacterium | reverse complement strand
ATAATAGCCGCTACCCTCTTCAGCACGGGCATCACGCTGTATCTGATCAATTTCTTCCGCTACGGAATGCCAAAAGACGAGGCCATCCTTTCCGAAACGGAATTTGAAGCATTGCAAAGCCAGGGTGCCTGATTTTTTCATTCATTTTGGCCGGGCCCTTTTCGGGTCCGGCCAAAATTTAAACTTGATGCGACCATGATCATTGAAAAAGAGCCATACTACCACCCCATCGCCCGGGAAATTGAAACTTTTGAACAGTGCTATGCCAACCGCCTTCCCGTACTGCTCAAGGGGCCTACCGGGACGGGAAAATCACGCTTTATCGAATACATGGCCTATCGCCTCGGCAAAGACCTCATCACGGTCACCTGCCACGAAGAAACTTCCTCGACCGACCTCATCGGGCGTTTCCTCATCAAAGGTTCCGAAACGGTGTGGCAGGACGGCCCTCTCACAACAGCCGTCCGAAGAGGTTCCATCATCTATCTTGATGAAATTGCCGAGGCAAGACCCGATATTCTGGTGGCCATCCACTCGCTGACGGATTACCGGAGAGTCCTTTACATGGACAAACTGGGCGAAGAGATAAAAGCCCATGAAGACTTTTTCCTGGCGGCCTCCTTCAACCCCGGCTATCAAAAGGGCTTTAAAGAACTCAAGCCATCGACCCGCCAGCGCTTCGTTGCACTCTCGTTCAACTATCCCGAAGCTGCCGTAGAGACCAGCATCATCAAAGCCGAGACCGGCCTCGAAAACGGATATGCCAAAAAACTCGTGAAGATTGCGGGAAAAATCCGCAATCTGACCGAACTGGGCCTGACCGAAACAGTTTCGACCCGTCTGCTCGTGGATGCCGGAAAACTGATTCACACGGGCCTTTCTCCCCGCCTGGCAGCCGAAGTGGCCATCATCGAGCCCTTGAGCGATGACCCGGATATCAGCGAGGCACTTAAAGACATCACCACAATGATGCTCTGATGGAAATTGATCAGATTCTGTTTAAAAAATTCCTGCGTTTTTATAAAAAAGCGCGGGCACAGAATGATCCCGAACGGGAGCAACGGACGGCCCGTCTTTCTATTCTGAAGCAGAGGCTCACGGTATTGGCCCGGGCACTCACGGGAGCGGCAGCCGAACTGTACACTGCCGAAGAAGAAGGCGGACTGAAAGGCCCGGTTCTTTTCCTTCCTGCGACCATGTCTTTTTTCCCCACACTGGAGATGAATGTCAATTATTATCTCTTTCGCACTTTTTATCATTGCAGTGCCTATCTTCTGCCTTTGCCTCAGGTGCCTCCGGGAACAACGCTCTCCGCGGCCCGCAGCATGGCCCTCTCGCAGAGTGCTGCGGTACTTCCCCGTCTTTTTGCCGAATATCCCCCGCTTGAGAAAATCCATGACGAAATGCGCTCTTACCTGGAAAGCCGGGAAGCGCCTCCGGGCCTTCACTGGCTCTATGGCAAGCTGATGCCCGTCACGGCCAAAGAAAGCGGAGAAGCACTGAAAAATGCCGGCAATCGACCGGCAGGGCAAAGCGGAAAAAAAGCAAAAACAGAAATAAAAGCGCGGCCCGTGGAAGAACGCGAGGTGGTGCAAATCGACCGGGAAGCCCAGGAGCAGTTTGTACTAACGCACAACTTTGAGAAGGTAGAAACCATCGAGGAGTTCAACGGCATCTGGCGAAGTTTTGACGGAAATGACGAACTTAAAGCACACGAGGAAGCCCTCAACGAACTGAATCTGCGCCACACCGTCAGGGCCGATGACCCGGTACACTCCATTTATCAGGCCGAAATGGTGGAAAACGAAGGCATCCCTGAAGCAGCAGATCGCTCCGATGAAGCTTACTGCCTCCTCTATGACGAATGGGACAGCAAAAATGCCACCTACAAAAGAGACTACTGCAAAGTTTATCCTCGGGTTTCCGTACAAAGCGATATGAATTACGTGCAAAAGACCCTCCGCAGCAACAAGAGCATCCTGCTTTCGCTGCGTAAAACCTTTGCGGGCTTTCACAACCGGCTCAACCGGGTGAAGCGCCTCAATATGGGCGATGACATCGACCTCGATGCACTTACCGATTTTCATGCCGACATACGGGCGCGCCATGCACCCGATGAAAAAATCTACACCTCAAAACGCAAACTCGAAAAAGACCTTTCCATTCTTTTCCTGCTGGACCTCAGCCTTTCGAGTGACGGATATGCAGCCGGAAACAAAGTGCTGGATGTGGAAAAGCAGATAGGCATACTCCTCGGAGAACTCATGTACGAATATGAGGTGGATTTTGAAATAGCGGGGTACTACTCCAAGACCCGCAACTATTGCAGCTATCTGCGTGCAAAGGCGTTTGACGAGGACTGGCAAACGGCAAAGGCCGGTGTGGGCGGTCTCCAGGCTTCCGGCTATACACGCATCGGGCCGGCCCTGCGGCATGCGGGACGGCAGCTGGCCGAAAGAGAAGCCCGCAACAAATGGCTCATTCTGCTTTCGGACGGAAAGCCCAATGACTATGACAAATATGAAGGACGCTACGGAATCGAAGACATCAAACAGGCCTTGCGCGAACTCAGCCTCCAACATATTCACAGCCATGCCTTTGCCATAGAAGCACAGGCACGATATTACCTCCCCATGATGTTCGGAAAGCGCAATTACCACATCCTCTCCTCTCCGCAGGAACTGCTCAAGTCTTTTGCCGTACTCTATCAGCGCATCCGAAAGGTATAGCAGACACTTATCAGCGTGCTCCGGCCGTATTGTGCACGGATGTTGGATGCTTAGTGATTGAAAAGCGATAAGCTCCGCCCCGCTGACAAGCTATAGTTCCCTGAATTTGGGCTTCAAAATGGCGGTGTATATCACTGCCTTGCGCAGGTCAAACTCCGGCCCGCTGCCATTTTCGTCCAGGTCTTCCACCAGGAGGGGGCCTTTATCTTCCCAAAGCTCCGTTTTGCGTTTGGTCAATTCATCCACAGTAAGATTTTCCCTCTCTGTAAGAAGCTGCTCCAACTCCTGCTCCAATCGAGACAAATTATCTTGCTCCGCTGCCTCAGCTTCCGCGGGGGGCATTGCTTTTTTTCCGTCTTCGCTTCCGGCAAATATTTCTCCGAAAATTTCTTCCAGAGGATGGCCCTTTTCACTCTCCCGCCTTTCGGCCGGTCGCCCTTGCTGCTCCGCATTCTTTTTCATTTGTTTGCGGTAAAGCTGAAAAATGCCGATGGCGATAATGAAAAGAATGTATAAGATGTCTCCGATGCTATCCATGTCAGCGGTTTATGATGATCGACTTAATATTAACAAATTCCTTGAGTCCGTAGTGGGCCAGTTCGCGGCCGTAGCCCGATTTTTTTATTCCGCCAAAGGGCATCCGGGGATCAGACCTTACCATGCCGTTGACCGTCACCGTACCGCTTTGCAGAAGCTTCACCAGCCTTGGTATCTGATCCGGGTTCTCGGTCCACAGGGAAGCTCCGAGGCCGAAGTTACTCAGATTGGCAAGGTAAATGGCATCATCCGCATCAATGGCCTTGATCACCGGCAGCACCGGCCCGAAAACTTCCTCGTCAAAAACCGGCATACCCGGATATACATTGACCATTAGCGTGGGCAGGTAAAAGTTGCCTTTCCGTTTTTTGCGACTGCCGCCAATGAGCACCTTCGCCCCTTTTTTCACACTGAGGCGCACCTGATCGCTGAGCTTCTTCAGAATGTCTTCGCGAGCCAGCGGCCCCACATCCGTTGCTTCGTCATTGGGATCACCGCAAACGAGCTTTTCGAATTCCTCCACGAGGATTTTCATAAAGGAGTCATAGACGGGCGCTTCGACAATCAGGCGTTTGGCGGCAATGCAGCTCTGCCCCGAGTTGATCATTCTGGCTTTTACGGCCGTTTTTGCCGCTTCGCGGAGGTTGGCCTCTTTCAACACAATAAAAGGATCGCTTCCTCCCAGTTCGAGCACACTTTTCTTCAACATCTTGCCTGCCGTTTGTGCCACTTTCGAACCCGCCTCCTCGCTGCCCGTCAGCGAGACGGCAGCCACATGTTCATGCTCAATGACCTGCCGTACCCGTGCAGAGGAGATGAGCAGGGTTTGAAAAACATCTTCGGGAAAGCCGGCTTCGCGGATGACCTTTTCGATGGCCAGGGCCGATCCGCTCACATTGCGGGCATGCTTTAGCAAAACGGCATTGCCTGCCAGCAGTGCCGGCACCGCAAAACGAAAAGCCTGCCAAAACGGAAAATTCCAGGGCATGACGCCCAGCACCACACCCAGGGCTTCGAAGCTCACATAGCTTTTCTCCGCCCCGGTTTTGATTTCCTCCTCTTTGAGCATGAATTTGCCGTTTTCAGCATAATAGCGGCTCACCCATGCACATTTCTCAATCTCGGCCACGGCCTCGAGGCAGGGCTTGCCCATCTCATTGCAAATGAGTTCGGCAAAATCTTTCTTGTAATCTTCCAAAAGAATGGCCAGATCGTTGAGATGGGTGCATTTTACCGGGATGGCGGTCCTGCGCCACGTTTTCCAGGCCCTGTGTGCCTTTTCTATTTTTGTATCGATGCTTTTGCTTCCCTCTTCCTTGTAGCTTTTGATAAGCGCACCGGTAGTCGGGTTAATTGATTTCAGCGCCATGATTTTCTCTTTGCGTTTGATCAGCGATAAGTCAAACGTAAGCATTTTTTGAAAAGAGCGGAAAGATTTTCCCCTTTTCTCTCATTTCACTTCAGCATCGGGCCGACCGCTTCCGTCCATCGCTTCATCAAATCCGGCAGGCCCCCTATTCCATCTCACCCAGGAGGCTGTCGCTCAGCTCGAGATTGTGAAATACGTTGTTGACATCTTCGTCCTCTTCGAGCGCTTCGATCAGCCGCAGCGCCTTTCTGGCTTCTTCATCCGGAAGGGCATTGCTCGTGGTCGGGATGCGCTGCAGTTCCGCTTTTATCACCTCTATCCCCTTTTCTTCCAACGCCTTCTGCATGTTCCCGAAATCTTCGTAAGCGGTCGTGATATAGACCCGGTCCTCTTCTTCATCAAATTCCAGGTCTTCCGCTCCGGCATCGATCAGTTCGAGGGTCAGTTCGTCCTCGTCCCAATCGCCTTTCTTTATCTCGAAAATGCCCTTGCGTTCGAAAAGGAAATCCACCGAACCGTTGGTGGCCAGGCTGCCCCCGTATTTGTTGAATATGGAGCGCACATTGCTGATCGTGCGGTTTTGATTGTCGGTGGTGCACTCCACAAAAACCGCGATACCTCCGGGGGCATAGCCTTCGTAGTGAAGTTCCAGCAGGTCTTTTGCATTGCTGTCCGATGCTTTTTTAATCGCTCTTTCTATGTTGTCCTTGGGCATATTGGCCCCCTTTGCATTGGCGATGGCCATGCGCAGGCGGGGATTGAAATCCGGATCGTTGCTCCCTCCTTCTTTCACCGCTATGTGAATCTCCTTCACAATGCGCGAGAACTCTTTGGAACGTTTGGCATCGGTAGCGCCCTTTTTTCGCTTGATTTTCGACCACTTATTATGTCCTGACATATTTCTTTATTTTAATTCTGACAACTATGCATGCTGCTGCAGGGTTTCAAAAACCCGGTGAACGGGCAATCCCATCACATTGAAATAATTTCCGTCAATCTTTTCTATGCCCACCATCCCGAACCAGTCCTGAATGCCATAAGCTCCGGCCTTGTCCATTGCCTCGCCACCCTTCACATAATGCCGGATCAAATCTGTCGATAAAGTTCTGAAATATACATCGGTAAAATCGGAAAAAGCATATTCGCGCCTGTGATGCTTCATGCAGACACCCGTCACCACGGTGTGTCTGCGACCGCTCATGCGCTTCAGGTGGGCTTCGGCTTCCTCGGGGCAGGCCGGCTTCTCAATGATTTCCCCGTCCAGAATGACCACGGTATCGGCCGTGATCAGCCATTCCTCCGCATCGACCTGCGCTTCCACTGCTGCGGCTTTGAGCCGTGCCAGATACAAGGGCACATCGCGAACTTCCATCTCAGGAGGATAGCACTCTTTGACCTGCGGCAGCAATACGCGGAAGCGGTAGCCCAATTTGCGGATGAGCTCCTGCCTGCGCGGAGAAGCGGAAGCCAGGGCGATTTTCACATTTTTGAATTCCATTCAGAAAAAATATTTTTCGGGATTTCCGAGAAGGTGCAAAAATAACATAGAAAGTATGCCTGCCAGCATGATGGCCTTCACGGCATTGCTCAGGCGATGATAGGCCTCCCTGGTATCGGCCCTGCGGAGGCCGGCCAGCAGAGCCGTAAGCGGCAGGATGACCGCAAAGAATCCGTAGAGCGCCAGGAGATAATGCCCGGCCAGCGCTTCCATAATGGTGACGAAGGAGACGGCCAGCAGCAGAAGCACGGCAAAGAAAATCGTCACAAGACGGGCCGTTCGCATGCCGGCCACATGGGGCAGGGTGCGGCAGAAAAAGACTTCATCGCCCCGGATGTCTTCGAGGTCTTTGAGCAGCTCGCGCAACATCGAAATAAGGAATGCAAACAAGGCGTAGGCCATCACCAGCAGGGCCACCACGGCTGTGGCGCGGTCATAGGCGGGCGGACGGTTGATGATCCATATCTCGAAAAGGGCCACAATCACCACCGAGAGGGCCGTGAGGAGGGAAACGACCACATTGCCGATGAGGGGCGTACACTTCAGCGTAGCCGAATAAAACCAGAGCAGCACCGCGGCCGCAAGGTGAATGCTCACAAGGTGCAGCCGACCGATCGAAAAAGCCACATAGCCTCCGATGGCAATGCCCGCAAATGTGATCAGCCAGTGCAGGAAGATGGCTTGGCGCCTGCTCAGATGCCGGTCCACCACCAGGCTGCCGGGTTTGTTGATCTGGTCGATCTTCACATCAAAATAATCGTTGATAATGTAGCCGCCCGCAGCAATGAGCACCGTGGAGAGGCTGAGCAGAAAAAAGAGCCCCGCATCGAGGGCCGGCTCAATGCCGTAATGGCGAAAAACAGGCAAAACAAGGCTGTAGCGGCAGAGCCACTGGGCCAGGAAGATAAAAACGAGGTTGAGCGGACGGATGATGCGAAAAAATGCGGTTACCTGCTTCATGTCCTTCAAAAATAAAGCATAACGCGATAGTCACAGGTTTTGGAGCTTCCCATCAGCGATAATGACTTCGGATATGCTCGCTGAGCAGGCGGTAGAGGGTTTCGAGCAGCGGATCGCGGATCATGGCCCGATGGCGTTCCATGGTTTTCTCATCTCCCCTTCGTGCCGGGCCCGTCTGTGCCGCCCCCGGGCCCATGGCAATTGCTTTGTCCACGGTTTCGCGAATGAGCGGATAAAGCACATCGAAGTCGAGGTCCTCTTTTTCGAGAAATTCAGCGGCCATGGCCAGGAGGTGGTTGACAAAGTTGTTGGCCATCACGGCTGCGAGGTGATATTTGTGGCGCTCTGCGCTGTTCACTTCCCGCAAGTCACCGGAAATGGCGGCTGCCAGCGATTTCAGCTTTGCCCATTCTTCCGGGCCCGAAGCTTCGAGAAGCAGCGGCACTTCGCGCAAATTCACCGGACGATCTTTGGAGAACGTCTGCAGGGGATACAAGACCCCATAATGCGCGGCTCCCCGGGCAAGCACTTCCATCGGCACCGAGCCGGAAGTATGCAAAAGCAGGGCCTCCCTGAGAGCCAGCCCTTCGGCAATCGGGGCGATGGCATCGTCTGTGGCTGCTATCAAAACTATGCCGCGGTCGGAGATATCCCCGGGCGCGACAAGCACCCTGCTGCCGAGCTCGGCAGCCAGGGCCGCTGCATGAGCGTGCGTCCGGCTGCAGACCGCATCCACGCCTATGCCGGCACGGAGAAAAGCCCGCCCCAGGTGAAAGGCTACATTGCCCGAGCCGATCAGCGTAATTTCATGCCCTTTCATCTTTCTTCTTTGCACGTCTGATTTGATTGATCCGGTGCATCATGGAGATAAAAAATCCGATCATCATCAGCGCCACGCTAAACCAAAGCACATTGATCCAGGGAAAAAGAATGGCTTTCATGATCACCCAATCGTTGTAGTCGGTGATGCGAAAGGCCATCTGTCCGGCAGCCGGATCGATGCCCATCACCTCAACGATCAGTTTTTGCTTTTCGAGGGTATCGGGAATGCCGATAAAGCGATTGCCCGAAACCATAAAGGCGGCTTCCGACTCCACCTTGTTTTGCATGTCATCGAGGCTGAGCCGTGCCACGGCCGTCAATCCCGAATCGCTTTCGCCCAGCTTGCCGATGCCGTTAAAATGCATCACTCCCCGGCTCGTGAAGAAGCTGTCGCCTATGGCCACTCGTTCAATCTGCACATCGGGAATGGCCCGCGGCCGGCCGCCCTGCCCGCTGGTCGGGATAGAAGTGACATGCGTGAAGATGTCGCGATTGAGAAAATGGGCGGTGGAAGGATTGGGCACCAGGCCCATGGCCGGGTGATTCATAATGTGCGGGCGCAAAACAAAAGAATCGAGCAAGGCCCCTGTTTCGGGGTCGAATTTGCGATAGAGGATATTGAAGTAGTAGTCATTGCCTTCTACCTCCCGGCCCGTGTAAGTCACCTCGTATTCATCCATAAAATAGGTCTGCCCCCGGAGAAGATACAGGTTGTTTTGTTTGAAATTCTTGTCAAAGCCCTGTCCGAAGTCCACTCCGAGATAATTCTTGGAGATGACCCTGCTATGGCCCAGGGAGATGACCGTAAAGGCCAGAAAGAGGCCGAAGCCGGCATGGGTGAGGGTCGAGCCCCCGCGACCGATCTTTCCCTTCACGATCGTAATGAGATAATGCAGGTTGGCAATCGTGGCAAAGAAGCCGGCAAAGAGCAGCAAAAGGTAGGAGCCTTTCTCAAAACGGTAGAAATATTCGAAAAAACCCGTAATCACAAGGGCGATAAGGGCCGGAACCGCTATGCGCCATAACCAGATGCGCATCTTGCTTTCTTTAAACTTCAGGAATTGCACGCCTCCCGTCAGCAGGGCAATGAGGACTCCGAACCAGAGTTGAATTTTGTTATAGAATTCCACCTGCTCTTTTGGCACGGCATAGTTGGCCCGCCATCCGGTGCCCAGAAATTCATTGAGCGAAGCCAGAATTTTGTTAAAAACCGGCAGGGAGGTGCTGAAAACAATCTGTATGGCCGAAAAGAGAAGAATGAGCGAGCCGATGAACATCCAGAACTCACGACTCGATATTTTTTCTTCTTTTTCGACCACCGGCATTTTCTTCCAATGATAAACAATCAGCACCAGCGAAGGCAAAATGATGGAAAAGATGAGTACGAGCAACTGCCCCTGCATGCCGAGGTCGGTGAAGGAATGCACGCTGGCATCGCCCAGGATGCCGCTGCGGGTGAGAAAGGTGGAATAGAGCACGAGAAAGACAGAGAGCAGGAAGAAGACGACCGTAGCGCGAAGAGCCCTTCCTGTGGAGCGGAAGATGAGGAGGGTATGCAGCCCCGCAATGAGGGTAAGCCATGGCACCAGCGAAGCATTTTCAACCGGATCCCAGGCCCAGAATCCTCCAAAGCTGAGTGCCTCATAGGCCCACATGCCACCCATCAGAATGCCGATGCCCAGTATCATGGAAGCCAGGATGGTCCAGGGAAGGGCCGGCCTGACCCAGGCTTTGTATTCGCGGTTGACCATGCCCGAAACCGCAAAAGCAAAAGGAACCAGCGTGAGGGTAAAGCCCAGGAAAAGCGTGGGCGGATGGATGACCATCCAGTAGTTCTGCAGCAGAGGATTGAGTCCCTGCGGACGGATGCGTGTGAGGTAATCCGAAAAGAGGAAGATGGCATTGTCGCTGAACTCAAGGCGCGACAAGACAAAGGGGCTGATGCCCAGGCGGATTTCTTCGGTCAGAAACCGGCCCACCTGGCCAAAATCGAAGAGAAGCCAGAGCAGAAAGGCATTGACCGGCAGAGCCAGGAGAAGAAAAAGCCAGCGTGCCGGCAATTTTTTCTGGCGGAAGATGAGAAGGAAATTCCAAACCGGCAGCAGGCTGATCCAGGGCCGCAGGCCTCTTTCCCGGAAAAGATAAAAGAGAGGCAGGTTCATGCTCAGAAAAAGTGCGCCCAATGCAACCCCGCGCGGCATATAAATGCCCAGCAACATGGAGCTCAGCACAAGTTGCACGGCAGCAAAGGTAGCGACCACGGCTGGCATCCACTTTTTCGAACTGGTAAAAATCAGTATGCATCCGACCACGGCCTGCCAGAAGAGCCAGAGCAGAAAACTCCCCTGCTGCCCGCTCCAAAAGCAGGAAAGCAGGTACTCCAAAGGCATTTCCAGGTTGGAATGCTGACGTATGTAATCGTATTCGAAATGATGGCCGAAGATCAGCTGATAGAGAAGGGCCACGGACGAAAATATGGCCACGGAGTGCAGCAAAAAGGCCCGCTTCCCGAGGCGAAACCAGGCGGACTTCTCTTTTTCCACGCGGCTGCCGTGATAAAAGAGAAAGGAAAAGAGGGATACGCCTGCCGCCACAAAGGCCAGGATAATCAAAAAATGACCCAGTTGCCCCTGCCAGAGGCTCTCGCCTGTGTATTGTATTTCCATAGATTATTCGCCCTCTTTAATGGCAATTTCGGCATCAGTGTATTTTGAGGGGCACTTGGTTTGTATTCCTTCGGCATAAAAAACATCGCCATTCATCTTACCGATCAGCACAATCTCATTGGCCAGCTCAAAATCTTGGGGCTTGTCGGTATTGGCCACCACCTTGCGTTCATAGCCATCGCGGTCGCGAAAGTAGAAGGAAAAGACATCGGCATTCTGCTGCGGATTGTAGTCCATTCCCTTTTCCCTGATCAGTTCTCCGGCAATGTGAAACTCCTTATCCGGGGCCTTTGCGGCCTGCTCGAAGTTGGCATAGCTGCTGTAATCGCCCATCATAAGTATGATTACCGCCATCACCACCGCCAGAAAAATCAATAAAATGATGTGTGTACGCTTCATGCAAGCCTCCCTTTTCCTTTGATAATTAGCCATGCAAAGATAGGGCAATTGCTGCTTGCCCGCTCAGACCCGAATCTGAAAATATCCTAAAAAAATGCCTGTTTGCAAAACGCTTTCCCGTGCTTGCTATTATCCTCCTTTCTATATTTGCCGCATGGACATGACTTCACTTTTCGGCTACCTGGCAGCCATCGCCACTACGCTTTCTTTTGTGCCGCAGACGATCAAGACTTTCCGCACGCGCGATACCGGATCCCTCTCGCTGGGCATGTATGCTTTTTTCACTTTCGGGGTCATTTGCTGGCTCATCTACGGCATTTTATTGGGCGAATGGCCCATCATCCTGGCCAATACACTGACGCTGGTCCTGGCACTTTCCATACTGGGAATGAAGCTCCGGTACGGTTGATCCCGGGCTTTCAGCCGTGCACGGAAGAGCAGCGATGCAACCGAATTGCAATTTTTACGTTTTAGATACTACTTTTACAACGTATTTATCCGAAACATTACACCCGAATGAAAATTCCGATTATTGGTCTTCTCTTCTCTCTGCTCCCGTTTTCTCTCATTGCTGCCGGCCCTGCGCTACTGCCCGGAAAGCTTCCTCCGGATACCTTTAATGTGATGAATCTGCCCTGGGTGCATTCGGCCGGCAGTTACCGCTCGGTGGCCTCCGACATCGAAACGGACGAAGACGGCAATGTCTATGTCTGCGGATATTTTGAGCAATGGATTGATCTGGGGCAGGGCGAGATAGCAGCAGAGGGAGACGAACACAACAGCAACGACATTTTTCTGGCCAAATACGATGCCCTCGGCAATTTGCTCTGGCTCGAAACGGCCGGCAGCAAAGAAGACGACAAAGCCCTTTCGCTCGATCTTTCGGGTGACAACATATACATCACCGGATATTTCAGCCACATCTGCTATTTCGGTGACCAGCGCCTGCTGACCAAAGACCGGCAGAATATGTTTTTGGCCAGCTACAGCCTCCAGGGAAAGATAAAATGGGTGATACAGGCCGAAAGTGACGGCATCCTGCGCGGGCAGGCCGTGGCAGCCGATGCCTACGGAAATGCCTATGTGACGGGCAATTTCAGAAAGTCCGTACAATTCGGGCCCTATCACATAAGTGCCAAAATGGATAAAAACGCCTACCTCGTAAAATTCGACAGCCTGGGCAAAGTACAATGGCTCAGGCAATTCGGAGGAGGCAACAGTCTCATCACCTACCTCTATGTCTACGACATCGAATGCGATGCCAACAACGAACTCCTCGTGGCCGGTGAGATGATGGGCCGGGTACGCTTCGATCATATCAGCTATACGACCCGCTCGGAATACCTGCGCGAGGGAGCCCTCCCCCGCAGGGAAGTCTATATGGCCCGCTACAATGCAGACGGGGAGGTAAAATGGATGAAAAGTGTGGCACTGGAGGCCAACTTCGGAGACCTGCACATCGCAGCCGACAACGACATACTCATCACAGGCTATTTTACCGGTTCGCTGGACGGCAAGAAGAAAGGCCGGGCCCTTTTCGGACAAAAAGTACTGCGTACGCACATCGACCCCTTTGGCGACAACAGCGAGGACATCTATGTGGCGCGCTACAGCCCGGAGGGCAGCCTGCGCTGGGCCCTTGCCTTCGGGGGCGAAGCCCAGGACCGCGGACGCGGCATCAGCAGCGACCGCGAGGGAAATGTGTACGTGACGGGATTCTTCACCGGACAAATGGAGTTTGGCGAACTCCTCA
>JALSIH010000157.1 GCA_026981615.1 Chitinophagales bacterium | reverse complement strand
CATGATCCTGACCTGCCCTGACCTGTCCTGACCGAAGCGTCAGGATCGAGCAAAGCGAGCGTCAGTGGCCGTAGCGTCAGGGTTGATCTTTCGCGGCAGCTAATCCGATGTTTTTTCCTGATGGATTTCTCCGTCTAAGGAGCCCTTTCTTTCTCAGGCCGTTTCGAGGCGTTTAAGCAGCTTGAGGAGGGTTTTTCGCTGGCTGGGCGAGAGGTCCGGGTTTTCGAGCAGTGAGCGGATGCGTTGCACGGAGAGGGCATTAAATCCAAGCTTGTCTTTTAGCGAAGCTTCCTTTTTCCCGGTCTTTTTTGAAGATTCAGTCATTGCAAGGCGTGTTTAACTTTAAAGATACAGGCATCTGCTTCACTGGAAAGCCCGAGCTATCCGGAAATCAATGTGGAAAAGTGTCATAGCTGCACATAAAACAAGAAATGCCGCGCACATATATTGTGTCAGCGGCATCGGTTACATCTTTAAGCGGGTGAAGACTTCGTCAGGCGGCAAGGGCCGTATTGGCAATTTCCACGTAAACCCGGTCGACAATTTCCGTCAACAACTCCAGTTTTTCACTGATTTCCTCGCGGTTTCCGTTGTTCTTGGCCCGGTATTCAATGTCGTTGACCAGCTCATAGAGGCGGCTGTTGCCCAAAATACTGACACTCGACTTAAACTTGTGGGCCACGGAGCTGAGGGAGGCCATATTTCCGGCCTTCAAAAGGTCCTTCATCTCCTGCACCTGCTCATTTGCCGTTGCCGTAAACATGCCGAGGATTTCCGAGATAAAATCCAGATCATTGCCGCTCAATTCGCGCAGTGACACCAGGTCTATAATTTGCCCGTCTTTTAAGAATAATTCGAGTTTGTCTGTGGAATGAACGTTGTTTTCTTGTACTTGCATAATGGCCTGTTTTAAATCGTATGCACAGTTGTACGAAAGACACCCTCAAAAGTTTTCTTTATCTGCAATTTTTTTAAAAGCCCCGGCAAAAGACTTAGTTTTACTTCCCGGGCAATCAAAATAAACTCTCCCATTATGAGCGCTAGTGCAATAAAGATCTTTGTGGTCGAAGACGAAATCATGTTTGGAAAGATGCTTCAAAAAGGCCTGGAAACGGAAAACCCGGATTATGATATCAGTGTGTTCACTACGGGAAAAGAATTTCTTGACCATCTGCATCAAAACCCCCACATCGTAACCCTCGATTACCACCTGCCGGACATCACCGGACTGGAGCTGCTGCAAAAAATAAAAAAATACAACCCCGAGATTTCGGTGATCGTGCTATCGGGACAAGAGAAGGTCGATGTGGTAGTCAATGCCTACGACCTGGGGGCCGACCGCTATATCGTAAAAAATGAGAAGGCCATTGTGGAGCTCGTCAAAAGTGTGAAAGGCTACAGTGAAAAAGTAGCCCTGAAAAATGAAGTGGAACGCCTCCGCTCCATGCTCATTGACCGCAGTCGCTACGAAAACCTGCTGGGCGAAAGCAAGGCCATCATGAAAGTTCTGAACCTTATCCAGAAGGTGGAGAACAATAAAATTCTAGTATTGATCACAGGCGAAAGCGGCACCGGAAAGGATGTCGTGGCCCAAACCATACACTACAATTCGCCCCGGAGAAGAAAAAGTTTCGTTGCCGTCAATGTAGCGGCCATACCGGAAGACCTGATTGAAAGCGAGCTCTTCGGCCACGAAAAGGGAGCCTTCACGGGTGCCATCGGAAAAAGAATCGGCAAGTTTGAGGAAGCCAATGGCGGCACTATCTTTCTGGATGAGATAGGCGAGCTGGACATCGGGTTGCAGGCCAAACTTCTTCGGGTATTGCAGGACAATAAGATATCGCGCCTTGGAAGCAACAAAGAGATACAACTTGACATCCGGGTGCTCGTTGCCACCAACCGCGATCTGATGGAGCTGGTCAAAGAAGGCAAGTTTCGCGAAGACCTTTACTACCGGCTCCAGGGCTTCCGCATTCATTTGCCACCGCTCCGCGAGCGCGGCAACGATGTGATTATCCTTGCCAAACACTTCCTGACACAGTTTTGCAAGGCCAACAAATTGCCCCCCAAAACCTTGTCGAAAGGAGCCATAGCGGCACTGATGGCCCACGACTGGCCGGGCAATGTCAGAGAACTGAAATCCACCATTGAGCGGGCCGTACTCATCTCTGATTCCGATACCGTGACGGAAGACGATATTATGATCTGATAAAGCGGGAAGCTCCCAAAGGTCTGCCGTTTCCTATTTTTCCGCCTGCCTGTGGCGATAGAAGGCCCGGAGGTATTCATTCCGTTGGCCGCCACCGAAAAGCATCGAGAACCTCAAAGCAGCAAAAGGAGAAGCAATCGATATCCCTGCTTCGAGCCTTCTTTTTCCTCCCGGATATTCTCCTGAGAACGTTTTTTGAAGCCCCGTCTCAAAACCCAGCACCGCGCTTTCTCCAAGCAGAAACTTCACCCCTGCGCCCACGGGCACATAAAAGCGCCATCCGCCTTCGGCCCGGGCTGACTCGCTGCTGCCGGCACTCCTCCAAAGGGGCAGCTCCTGCTTCGACAACTGATGATAAGCAAGTCCGGAACCGAAGAAGAGATAAGGGCTGAAGCGATTGTAAAGCGGGTTCAGCTCCATAAGCTGAAACTCGGCAAGCAGCGACAGGGAAAGCTCCCGTTTTCTGAAATACGCTCCTGCCACCGTGCTTCCCTTGCCCCGAATTGACCCGTATTGCAATCCGCTTCGCAAGCTCAGGTTTTCACTGAAAATGTACGAAAAGAAGAATCCCGCACTTTGTCCGTAAGCAGCCCCCGAAAACAGGGATTCTCCCGGGCCGGACTGAGAAAAAGCAGCTCCGGCAACACCCGCTTCATAGCGCTGCGACCAGAGGGGAAGAAGGCTGAAAAGGGCAAAAAGAAGCAGCAAATAATTTTTCATAAAGGGCGCTTTGTCCCGATAAATACGAGTACACCTGCCATTTGTTGCAATGTGTCAAGCCCCGGACAATGAAAAATCTCCGCTCAGTGGATGAACGGGGACTGCCATAAGATGAAGTCTTTTATTTACCAGTTGACCGGACAGCCTTCCTTGGCCCCGCTGCCGCTCATCGGCACACCCAGGGTATAGGTGAAGGTAAAGCCGGCAATGACATACCAGTCATTGATATCCGGATTGCCCCGGGCATCATTGTTGCCAAAGTCAATGGGACGGTCGCGGCCGGGTATTTCGCCCGTGCGATTGGACAAGCGATACGAAAGCTCTCCGTTTTCGAGAATCAGGATATTGGGGTCCACATAGGTGGTGCTGATGTCATCCAGATAGTCGGTGAAGGTCATGCGAACGCCCAGCTCGGCACTGAGCGTCAGTCCGCTGCCAAGTCCGAACTTGGTACCCACACCGAAGGGAATGGCTGCCTGATAGAGGCTGTAAGGGTTTCTGTTTGGAAAGGCCGTGGTGCCCTGGCCCTCGGTTCCGAGCGGCTGCAGTTTGATCCACTCGCCCTGATACAGCGCCATGGGGTTGTGATAAAAGCCGGCCACACCGACAAAGAGGTAAGGAGAAAATTTATTCATCTCCACATCGTAGCCGGGGACATTGATTTCTGCAATAAAAGAGGCCTCCACAATGTTGGAGCGGAAACTCAGGTTGCGCTGCTGCAATGCCGGATCGCTCCAGTTCTCGTCCGTCCCCGAGATATAGGCCGAAGTGATGCCGAAGCGGAGGGAGAGGAACTTATTCGGACTGTAGCGCAGGAGCCCGCCCACGGCCGGCCGCGATTCGCTGAGCACGATGCCGTAGTCGGGTGTCAGCTCTCCCGAGTAATTGGAGACACCGCCCATGAGCCCGATCTCCACCCGCTGGGCCATGCCCAGGCCAGGAAGAAGCAGAAGAATAGTCAATAAAATGGATTGTATTTTCATTTTGTATGAATTTGCGAAACCAAAAATATAAAAATCAAGGCTTTAAACATACCAAAAAGCGCCCGCAGACGCAGTTTTCGGGAATATCCTTTTGCATATGTCCAAAATACCTTAATATTATTTGCCAAAATCATCCTTTTTATGAAGAGCAAATCATTCACCGTCATTCTGGCTTTTTTGTTTGGCCACCTCGGACTTCACCGACTGTACTTAAGGCAATATTTCAGAGCGTTTTTGTATTTGGTCTACCCGATCACCTTGCTCACCGTCATTTTTTCCTACAGCGGTTTTCTTGAGGTGCTTCGTGACGAGGGGACATCAGAGGCCCTTTCCACCCTTCTTTCTTTTATTCCTCTTTTCTTAATCATTCCGGTATTTGACGGTATTTGGTTCCTGGTCATGTCCAAAGAGAAATTCAATTTGCGTTACAACACAAAGCAAAAGCATGCCACCAAAGAAGTGTATTATTCCGTTGGCGTGCTGGCTTTGGGCCTTTTATACAATTATTTGATTTTTCATTTCTTCTACGAAAAAGCCTCACTTGACCTCCGGAACAAGGCCGATATCGAGATCACCGCGCATGACCTGGCTGCCGCCTTCGGCAATAACGAAGAAGAAGCGGCCAATGAATACGGGGACAAAGTCCTTGGCGTAAGCGGAGTGATCGAAGCCGTAGAGACACAACTGGCACAGGACGGGGAGGAAAAGGTGCTCATCCTGACGGGAGACGGGAATTTGACCATTCGCTGTGAATTCAAGCCCGAAGAACAAGAAAAAATAGCGGATCTTACGGTCGGTGACGAAATTTCCGTGAAAGGCAGCTATCGCGAAGTCATGATTTTTGACGTAGTGCTCGAAAATTGTGTGCTGAACGAATAGCCCGGGGCCGGCCGGAGAAAATATGAGAATGGCCTCTGCGCTTTGTAACTTTACGCCATGAATCTGCCCTCCAAACTGCTTGACGATGCGGTCAATGCTTTTGCCGCACTGCCGGGAATCGGCAAGAAAACCGCCCTGCGGCTGGTACTGCATCTGCTCAATCAGGAGGAGGCTGCAGTGGACAGTTTCAGCGAGACGATTGCCCGCATGCGCAGGGAGATTGCTTTTTGCGAAAAATGCGGCAACATAGCCGACAGCAGGGAAACGCCCCTTTGCAGCATCTGCGCCAACCCCGGACGCAAGCATGATCTGATTTGCGTGGTCGAGAGCCTGCGCGACCTCATCGCCATCGAATCCACCGGACAGTTCAGCGGAAGCTATCACATCCTCGGAGGCATCATCAGCCCGGTGGATGGCATCGGCCCCGAAGACCTGGAACTCGAGTCGCTCATCCAAAGAGTAAAAGAGGAAGAGGTAAGCGAATTGATCATGGCTTTGCCACCCAATATTGAAGGCGATACGACCATTTTTTATATTTCGCGAAACATCGATAAATCAAAAACCCGCATCACGGCCATCGCCCGTGGCATCTCTTTCGGCAACGACCTGGAGTATGTGGACGAGTTCACATTGTCCCGCTCTCTGGCCAACCGTTTGCCCTATGAAAACTATCTGGTCAATAAGTAATGACAAAGCTTTCGGTCATCATTGTCAGTTATAACGTAAAGTACTTCCTCGAGCAGGCGTTGCAGTCGGTGCTGCGTGCCTCGCGGCAGCTGGATGTCGAAATATGGGTGGTTGACAACGCCTCGTCTGACGGCTCGCCCGAGATGGTGAGGGATCGCTTTCCGCAGGTGAAGCTCATTGCAAACCGGGAGAATCTCGGATTTTCAAAGGCCAACAACCGGGCCATTGAAAAATCGCAGGGGGAGTATGTTCTTTTGCTCAATCCCGATACAGTGGTGGAGGAAGACACACTCGAAAAATGCGTTGCCTTCATGGACGAGCACCCCGAAGCCGGGGGACTGGGGGTCAAGATGCTGGACGGAAAAGGCAAGTTCCTCAAAGAATCGAAGCGTGCCTTTCCCTCTCCTTCCGTGGCTTTTTACAAAGCCTTCGGCCTCACGGCTCTCTTTCCCGCTTCCCGGACATTTGCCCGCTATTATCTGGGTCATCTGAGCAATGAAGAAACCCAGGAGGTGGAAGTGCTGGCCGGTGCTTTCATGATGCTTCGCAAAAGTGTGCTGGACAAAACCGGCCTCCTTGATGAGACCTTTTTTATGTATGGCGAAGACATCGACCTCTCCTACCGCATCATACAGGCAGGCTATAAAAATTATTACTTCCCCGGCACCCGCATTATCCATTACAAGGGAGAGAGCACAAAAAAGAGCAGCGTCAACTATGTGCGCGTCTTTTACCGTGCGATGGCCCAGTTTTACAGCAAGCACTTCGGCAAGAAAAACGCCCGGCTTTTTTCTCTTTTCATCCACCTGGCCATCTGGATCAAGGCCGGTCTTTCGCTCTTCTCGCGCCTGGCGGGCCGCCTGGCACTGCCCTTTGCCGATGCCCTTCTCATCTACGGGGGACTCTATCTGATAAAAAACTATTGGGGAAATATGGTAAAAAAAGCCCCCGACTACTATCCCTTTGAGTTTGCCGCCTACATTATGCCCCTCTATGTGCTCATTTGGCTGGTTTCCATCTATTTCAGCGGAGGCTATGACCGCCCCTGGAAACTGTCGAAAAGTCTTCGCGGAGTGCTTGCCGGGGCGCTTATCATCTCTGCCATTTACGGTTTTCTTGATGAAAGCTACCGCTATTCGAGGGCCATTATCGTACTCGGCACGGCCTGGGCCGTCCTGGAGATCGTCATCACCCGCCTGGCCCTTCATTTCTATAAATACCGCAATCTGGATATCGAAAAAGGCGAGCACAGCAATTTTTTGATTGTGGGCAGCCCGGACGAGAGCCACCGGGTGCTTTCGATGCTCAAGCAAAGCGGCATCAGCTCCAGTTTCAAAGGCCTGGTTTCGCTGGATGAAGAAAGCAGAAAAGAGGAGCAGCATCTCGGGGATATCAGCGAATTGCAGGACATTGCCGAACTCTATGAAGCAAATGAGATCATCTTTTGCGCCCGCGATGTGCCGGCTGCCGTCATCATCGACCAGATCAGCAAGCTGGGGCCGGGCAAGGAGTACAAGATCGTGCCGGAGGATGGCCTGAGCATCATCGGAAGCAATTCGAAGAACACGGCCGGTGAGCTCTATGCCATGGATGTGAACCTGCAAATATCAAAGCCTGCAAGCAAGCGCAACAAGCGGCTCTTCGACCTTGGCATCGCCCTTTTATTGCTGATCTTCCTGCCCTTCTACATCTTCTTTATCAAAGAAAGGAAAAAGATGATTGCACATATTTTTTCGGTTTTGTCGGGCAAAAAAACGTGGATATCCTATGCCCCCGAAGATGAGCGATCACCCTTCCATCTGCCGCCTCTCCGGCCGGGCGTTTTAAGCCCGCTGGATGCCGCCCGCAATCGCAAGATAGCCGGCAGAAACCTGCACAAACTGAATCTGCAATATGCCCGCGACTTTTCGGTATGGCACGACCTTTCGATCCTGAGAAAATTTCTCTTAAAAAAACTGCGCCAATAAGCCCTTACCGGGCATCGGCCTCTTCCTTGCCCGACAGGACCAATATTTGCCGGTAATAGGCTTCATAGAGGGGCATGATCTTCTCCACATCAAAACGCCTGGCCTGGTCATAGGCATTCTGCCTGAAGCGACTGAGCAGTTTCTCATCCCTGAGCAGTTTCAGGGCATTGGCCGCCATATCCTCCACATCGCCAACGGGGCTCACAAAGCCGGTAACACCGTCTATATTGACTTCCGGAATCCCCCCGGCATCCGATGAAATGACCGGCACATGGCAGGCCATGGCTTCCAGGGCCGCCAGGCCGAAGCTCTCATTCTCCGATGGCAGTATCATCAGGTCGGAGACGGCCAGAATCTCTTCCACGGCCTCCTGTTTGCCCAGAAAAACCACCTTATCACATATGCCGAGAACCCGGCACTGCTGTTCCATTTCCTGACGGGTCGGGCCGTCACCCACCAGCAGCAGCCTGGCATCGATTTCCTTCAGTACCCGTGCGAAGACAGCCAGCACATCTTCCACCCGTTTCAGCTTGCGAAAGTTGGACACATGCACCAGAATGCGCTCGCCCTCTGCCGCAATGGCCTTTTTAAAGTGATCTTTGTTGTGCTTTTGGAAGCGCTCCAGGTCTACAAAATTCGGGATGACCCGTATTTCTTTCTCTATGTCAAAGTGCTTGTAGGTATCTTCTTTCAGGTATTCCGATACGGCCGTCACCCCGTCCGACTTGTTAATCGAAAAGGTGACCACCGGCAGATAGGTGATATCGCGCCCCACGAGGGTAATGTCCGTGCCGTGCAATGTCGTGATTACAGGCAGAAAAAGCTCTTCTTCGCGCAAGATCATTTTGGCCATAAAAGCCGTGGCCGCATGCGGAATGGCATAGTGGACATGCAGGAGGTCCAGTTTTTCGAAGCGGGCCACATCTACGATCTTGCTCGTCAGTGCCGACTCATAGGGCGAATACTGAAAGAGCGGATAATCGGAAAAACGGACTTCATGAAAAAAAATATTGGGATGGTAGGTGTCGAGGCGTGCGGGCTGCTGATACGAGATAAAATGTACAATGTGGCCCTTGTCGGCCATGGCCTTGCCCAGCTCGGTAGCCACCACGCCCGAGCCTCCGTAGGTTGGGTAACACACAATCCCGATTCTCATGGGCGCTAATTTAGCACTTCCTCTTTCAATTCTCCCCCTGTGTGTGCACCAATGTACGGTAGAGGACATCCTGAATGCGTGTGCGAATGTTTTCGCTGATGAGCTTGCGGTTTTTGGCCGTGGGGTAAATGCGATTCGAGAGGAAGATGAAGGTCATCTGATTTTCAGGATCCACCCAGGCTGCGGTGCCTGTGAAGCCCGTATGCCCGAATACACTTTTGGGTGCGAGGTGCGAAACCGGGCTCGGGCCGTTGTCTTCCAATATGGGCTTGTCAAAACCGTAGCCCCTCCGGCTCAGTGTCGTGTGCCGGCTGGTAAAATAGTGCACCGTAGAATCGTTCAAAAAGCGCTCGCCCCCGTAGCTGCCGCCATTGAGAAGCATCTGCATCAGTATGGCCAGATCATTGGCATCCGAAAAAAGCCCCGCATGCCCGCTGACCCCGCCCCACATGGCCGCTCCCGGATCATGCACATAACCATGGATCAGTTGATGGCGAAATTCATGGTCCTCTTCGGTAGGAATGATGCGCTCCTTCGGAAATTTCTCGAGGGGGCGGTAGGTCATCGTCTGCATTCCCAGCGGCCGGTAAAATATCTCCTGCACAAAAGAGTCGAGCGGAGTCCGGGTGACGGCTTCGATCAACTCTTTGAAAAGATAAAAACCGAGATCACTGTACTGATACTCCACGGGATATTGCAGTTTGGAGTTTACGATGCGCTGAAAGATGGAATCTTCATAGACTTCGCGCATGTAAAGGTCCTCGGCCACCTGCACCGAGTAGATGCTGTCCTTGCGGTAATGAAAATAGTGCTCATATATCGAGTCGTTGCCCGTCACGAACGTATAAAACGGTATCCACGCCTGCAGGCCCGCGGTATGTGTGAGGATATCGCGCAGTTTCAGCTTTTCCAGCCGGGTACCCAGCAGCTCGGGCAGGTAGTCGGAAAGGGTGGTGTTCAGCTCCAGTTGCTTGTTGTCAAAAAGATACATCAGCGAGATGGTCGTGGCCGCCACTTTGGTAATCGAAGCCAGATCGTAGAGGTCGCTCATCCGCACTTTTTTCTGCGAATGATAAACCGGATGGCCAAAGGCCTTTTCGTAGATGACCAGCCCGTCTTTGACGACCATCACCTGGCAGCCGGGAGTGGCCTTGATGCGCAAAGCCTCATGAACAATGGTATCGATGGAGTCGAGAACGGCCGATGAATAGCCCAGCTCGGCCGGCATGCCGTATCCCAGGCGAACAGGGGCTTCCGGCCTCAATCCCCGGCCAAAGAAAAAGCGGTCGGAAACACTGACGGGCAGCTGCCCCCTGAAAGCCCGCCCTCCGAAGATCATTTGCGGCACCAGCATTTCGGCATAGGGCGTTTCTTCGTAGGCTACGATCACATGATCGGCAAAGTCAAACTTTTGGAGGCTGTAGGGCGATCCGTAGAGCACGATAATTACCCGGGTTCGGGCATTCAGCTTTTTCAAAAAATCCAGCGTGCCGGCATCCAGGCCGAAATTCTTCGATGCATAGCGGCTCATGCCAAAGACATTCACCACCACACATTCATATTCTTTCAGCGACTCAAAGAGCGCATCGCGCAAAGCCCGGGGAGCCTTTTTTTCCATGCGGAAATGATCGGCCTTTTTGTAGCGTGCAAAATAAGATTGAAAAAGACGCCCCTCAGCGCCAATGGAAAGCGTGGCCATTTCGAGGGTGTCGATCAGTTTCAGCGGCAAAATGGAATCGCTGTCGCAGGCCAGCGTAATGGCATGGGCCAGCAGTTTCAGATGCAGGGCTTCCACATCGCGGTTATTCAGCCGCTCATAGATGCTGTCTGCCCGCAGGGGCTGAAGGTGATTCAGCCCGGCCCGGTACTTGGCCATCAAAATCTTTCTTACGCTTTCATCCAGGCGCGCCACCGGCAATTCCCCGCTTCTTATTTTTTCCCTGAAAAGGGCCACCGTCTCCGGAATATCCTGCGGGAAAAGCAATATGTCGTTGCCCGCCATAAAGGCTTTGAATGTCAGCATTCCGGGCTGACTGAAAGCCGCTGCCCCTTTCATGCTCAGGGCATCGGTAATGACCAGGCCGCGGAAATTCATTTCCTTTTTCAGCAAATCGTTGACGATGCGCGGGCTCAGTGAAGAAGGGAGCCCCTTATCGGGCTCCAGGGCCGGCACCTGCAGGTGGGCGGTCATTACGCTCATCACGCCCTGCCGGATGAGGATGCGGAAAGGGAAGAGCTCGATGGAATCGAGGCGGGCACGGCTGTGCGGAATGAGGGGCAGATCGAGGTGGCTGTCTTTTTCGGTATCCCCGTGGCCGGGGAAGTGCTTGGCACAAGCCATCACACCGTGCTCCTGCAGGCCTTTCATGTATTCGAGGCCGCGCAGAGCCACCGCATAGCGGTTTTCTCCAAATGAGCGGTCGTTGATCACCGGATTCCTGATGTTGTTGTTCACGTCCACCACGGGGGCAAAGTTGAGATGAACCCCCACGGCCCTGCATTGCCGGGCGACCTCCGTCCCGAAGTCATAAATAAGCCGGTGATCGCGGATGGCGCCCAGCGTAAGCTGTCGCGGAAAAGAATGGGTGCTGTCAAGGCGCATGCCCAAGCCCCATTCGGCATCCTGCGAAACGAGCAGGGGTATCTTGCTTGCCGATTGCAGTGCATTGTAGAGCCGTATCTGCCTGGCCGGCCCGCCCTGCATGAAGATGATGCCTCCGATGTGGTATTTGCGAATCGTCTTCAGCAATTCGCTGCGATATTTGGCGTCCTTGTTGCTGTACACCGGCACCATAAAAAGTTGCCCGATCTTCTCATCAGGCGTCATCTGCCGCAGCAGGCTGTCGGCCCAACCGGAGGCATTCTGCTTTCCGGCCTGCGCCTGCAGATGCCGGCTGCCGAAAAAAAAGAAGCTGATCGGCATTAATAAAAGGAAGATTCGTGCGCTCTTTGACATGGTTTGCGGTCTCTGCTTCCTGCAAAGCAAAGTATTTTTTCGCTGTCTTGGGATGCTTTGCCGGAAAATAGATGCTGCTATTTTGGTAAAATATGACGATGAACTGAAATTAGCGATTTACCTTTATAAACTGTAGCCGCTCATTCTTTCGTTTTCGGAATGAGGAAAAAATTGCAGCTATGATTAAAAAAATGTTTAAGCTCCCGGATCACAGCAAGTTCAACTATGAGCCGCGCTATTATGATCCGGAGAAAGAAGAGCTGGAGAGGAGAATACGCCTGGCCCGGATGGAGGCAGGCAGCGAAGAGGAATTTGAAAAAAGAATACGAAACATCAAATTCGAAGACCGGCTGCGGACCGCCCGGGCCAATGACCGCTTTTATGCCCGGATAGAACACCAGAAGACGATGAGCCGGGTGCGCCTCTTTATTATTTTCAACATCCTGCTTATCGTCACCATCTTTGCCATCTACAAACTCCTATAAGCACCCCGTATGCCTGATGTCATCAAGCTTTTGCCCGATGCAATAGCCAACCAGATCGCAGCCGGTGAGGTCATCCAGCGACCGGCCTCGGCCGTAAAAGAACTGCTCGAGAATGCCATTGACGCAGGTGCCACGGAGATCCGCCTCATCGTGAAGGATGCCGGCAAAAATCTCATTCAGGTGATTGACAACGGCTGCGGCATGTCGCCCACGGATGCACGCATGAGCTTTGAGCGCCATGCCACCTCCAAAATCCGCAAGTCGGACGATCTCTTTCAGATTCGCACCATGGGCTTCCGGGGCGAAGCACTTGCCTCTATAGCGGCCATAGCACAGGTAGAGATGAAGAGCCGCAGGCCGGAGGACGAAGTCGGTACGGAAATATTTATCGAAGCTTCGGAAGTGAAAAGACAGGAGCCCTGCCAGATGATGCCGGGCACAAGCATTGCCATTCGCAATCTCTTCTTCAACACGCCTGCCAGGCGGCAGTTTCTCAAATCAAATAATGTGGAGATGCGCCACATTATTGACGAATTTCAGCGCGTGGCTTTGGCATTTCCCCAATTGTCCTTTTCGCTCTTTCACAACAGGATGGAGCTCTTCAATCTGCCCCCCGGCACGCTGCGAAAGCGCATCATCAAGCTTTTCGGAAATTCGTACAACGAGCGGCTGGTGCCTGTGGACGAATCGACCGATGTGGTGCGGATCAGCGGCTTCATCGGCAAACCCGAATTTGCCCGCAAAACCCGGGGCGAGCAGTACTTTTTTGTCAACAGGCGCTTCATCAAAAGCTCCTATCTCCACCATG
>JALSIH010000156.1 GCA_026981615.1 Chitinophagales bacterium | reverse complement strand
AGCCATGGAAAGCATTGAGAGCATGGGCGAGCTGACACCCAAGCTGAAGGAAGCCTATCAAAAAGTCAGTTTTTACCGGGCCGTGGAGATGTACAACAACCGGCAATACGCAAAGGCGCGGCAATACTTCGGCAAATCTCTGCAACAGGCAACGGATGCCGGCTTGCAGGCCCGTGCCTATTTCTGGCTGGGCGAGATCGCCTATCAGGAAAAGAAATACAGCGATGCCATTGCCAATTACAACAAGTTTCTGACCTATGCGGGCACCCTCAACAGCCTGCCGCCCGAAAGCTCCAAAGCCGGAGCCTACTACGGCATCGCCTACAGCTATTTCAAAACGGAGAAATACGGCTCGGCCAAAAGCTACTTCAGCAAGAGCTGGAAAGAACTGCAAAGCTTCGGCAGCGACCCCGAATCGGTAAAGGTCAAAAACAAACTTTACCCCGATGTGGTGCTGCGCCTGGCCGACTGCAATTTCATGACCAAAAACTACAGCGAGGCCCTGCGACAATACGAAACGGCCGTCAACCGCAAATATGCCTCTGCCGACTATGCCCTTTATCAGATGGGTGTTTTATACGGCATTCGCAAGGATTTCGATCGCCAGGTAAAAACTCTGCAAAAGCTGGTAAGCAATTACCGCAATTCATATTACTACGATGACGGGCTCTTTCAGCTGGCCGGGGCCTATCTCCTTCAGAAAAATCCCGATCAGGCCATCCGCTATTTCAAAAAGCTGGTCAGCGAAAGGAAAAACAGCCCCTACCGCGTACAGGCACTGCTCAAGCTGGGGCTCATCCATTACAACCGCAACGAAGACCGGGAAGCCGTGAAATACTATAAAGCCGTGGTGACCGAGTACAAAGGCTCGCCCGAGGCCGAAGAGGCCCTGCGGCAGATCAAGCGCATCGCCATCGACAGCGGTGACCCCAATCTTTACGTGAGCATCAGCGGTGCCAGCGCCTCCGAGCAGGATTCGATTCTCTATCAGAGTGCCGAAAATGTCTATTACAAGCAAGACTGGGAAGGGGCCATTGAAGCCTTTACCCGCTATCTGAAGCGTTTTCCCGATGGCTACTTTGCCCTGCAGGCCCATTATTACCGGGGCGATGCATACTATCAGCTGAAAAAGTACAAAGCGTCCCTTCCCGACTACGAATACGTAATCCGCAGCGGCAACAACAAAACCTTTGCCGAGGTGGCCTACCTGCGTGCCGCCAAGATTGCCCATTTCATTTTGAAAGACTACGACAAGGCATTTGCCTATTATGAAAAACTCTATCAGGCCGCCTCCATGCGCGAAACCCGCTTCGAAGCCATTGAAGGGCTGATGGAAAGCGCTTTCAAAACCGGGCGCACGGAGGAATGCAGGAAATACAGCCTCGAACTGCTGCAAAACGAGCAGGCCGGTGATGAGCAGAAACTAAGAGCCCATTACTATCTGGCCCGCATCGCATTTGAATCGGGCGACCTCGAAACGGCCCTGATTGAATTTACGGTGGTGCAGGAAAATGCCAAAGACGAGAAGGCAGCCGAGGCCCGCTACTATCAGGCCCTGATCAACTACCGGCAGGGGCTGCTTGATGAAGCGGAGGCGATTTGTGACGACATTTACAAAAATTATGCTTCCTACGGATATTGGCTCACGCGCACACTTATCCTCATATCGGACATATACGTAGAAAAAGACGACCTGACCCAGGCGAAATTTACGCTGGAGAGCATTGTCAAAAACTACAAAGGAGATGAAGAACTGCTGAATGAAGCACGTAGAAAACTGGAAAATGTGAACCGGATGATAGAGTCGGGCTCGCGGATAAAGGGCCCGGAAGAAAATGGATTTGACACTGAAAACGAAGAAAAATGACGGCAGGAATGAAGCAAATAAAATGGAGTTTGATTTTCCTCTTCATGGCAATGACCGGCCTGCTTCAGGCACAGGATGAAGAGCAGCTTCCGGGGCAAAATCTGACGGTGATTTCCGAAATCAGGCCCGTATTGCAGGAGGCGGAGAAAGTCAGGCTTTCGCCTGCTTTGCCGCGCGTAGAACATACGGAGCCCGACCTCGAGTATATTTTTGAAGAGAAACAGATTGAAGTGGCCTACGAGGCACCGGAAGTGCGGCCGCTGGCCGTCAAAGCCGAAGCCCTCGAGCCCCTGCCCCATGCCTTTGTGAAGGTGGGATTCGGCAACGTGACCACGCCCATGGCCGAAGTCTATCTCAATTCGGGCAGAAAGCAGAAGTACCGCAAAGGCAAGACCAACAGCAACTACGGAGCGGCTTTTAAATACATCTCTCAGAAATCGGCCCGGGCCGAACAGCTGTACAGCGATTTCAGAAGCCGCCTTTTTGCCGACTTCTACACCGATGCCGCCTACTTTTCGCCTTATATCGGCTACTCAAGAGACGGAAATCGCTTTTACGGCTACGATCCGGCCACAGACACGGTCCTCGCTGCCCTCGACAACAAGCAGGTCTTCAACTACTACTACGGAGGACTCAAATTCGGCAACCCGGAAGAGAATGATGCGAAGATCGACTTTGACGGGGAGCTGCGCATGGCTGCCCTCAGCGACTATCTCGGGCAAAGTGAAATCAATCCCGTACTCGGACTGAAAGGCAGCAAGGAACTCGACAACAGCCACCGTATCAATGCCGGCCTGCGCCTCGACTACAGCCGCCTGACGGCCTTCGACACCTTGGTGCAGACCCAGCTTATTTTCGGATTTCATCCGTCTTACCTGATACGGGGCGATGTCTGGTTTGCCGAGCTCGGACTGCGTACCGGCAGCGATGACCACGGATTTTTTCTCTATCCCGACCTGCGTTTCGAACGCCAGCTAATGGAAGAATCATTGGTTTTCAGTGCCGCCATCCGGGGGCAAAGCCTCAAAAACAACTTCAAGACCCTGAGCGATGAGAATCCCTATTTGCAGGCCGGGCAGACGATCACAAGCAGCCGCAACCTCGAAGTGGGGGCCGGCCTCAGCGGAGTGCCTTTCCGGAATTTCAGCTACCGGGTCGAAGGATCATATACGAACAGGCGCTTTATGCCCTATTTCATGAACGATACCCTGCTGCCCAACCGATTCAATGTGATCTATGATACGGCTACAAGCATTGTAAAGCTCCATGCCGAGCTGGGCTATGAACTCAGCAAAAAAATGCATTTTCTGGCATCGGGCGACTTTTACAAATACAGTACGAGTGAGCAATTCAAACCCTGGTACAAGCCTTCGATGAAGTTTTCGCTCCTGCTTCAATATTACGTGATTGAATCGCTTCGTATCGAGGCTTCGGTCAACGCATTCAGCAAAATGTGGGCGCGAGACGATGCCCGGGCGGTCATCCGCTTGCCCGGACTTGTGGATATCAATTTGGGAGCCGACTATAAAATCAATGAGAGCTTTCATATTTTCGTCCATGTCAACAACCTGAGTTCCGTGAAATATCAACGCTGGTATCGCTATCCCGGCTACGGTATCAACGGAGTGGGCGGAATCAAGATGATTTTTTAAAACCTGAATCCACGAATAGATTTTGCAGCTGTTCACCTACATTCGCGAGCTGATTGAAACGCACGACTATGTGGTCGTTCCCGGCTTCGGGGGCTTTGTGGCACGATACGAAGCCGCACAGATTCATCCGGTAAGCAATGAATTTCGCCCGCCCGGCAAGAAACTGGCTTTCAACCGTAATCTGAGCGAAGATGACGGACTGCTGCGGGCCATGTTGATCAAAAGCGAAGGGCTGGAACCCGGTGAGGCACAAAAAAGCATTGAACGATTCAGCCGGCAACTTCTGGAAGACCTCGAAGAGAAAAAGATGATCTCCATGCCCGGCATCGGGCGCATCTACACGGATCTGGAAGGCCGCCTCCGCTTTCGCCAGGACGAGGACGCGCAATTGCTGCCGGCCTCTTTCGGTCTGCCCGTCTTTACGGCCGGCCCCATTCTCCGGAAAAAAATAATCGACACCCGTCCGGCTATAGCCGTGGCCGAAGACGAAGCCCCGGCCCGCACACGAAAAATTCCCCTTTGGGGATGGTTGGCTGCAGCCATCTTTGCCGGCATTCTCCTTCTGACGGCCTTGTTCAGCATTTCACCGCTGAGCCATCAGGCCCGCGAGCTCATGGGATGGACTCCGGACAGTGCCGCAGCCGCGGAAGTGGAAGCAGCTCCGGCTCTGAGCCTCAGCGATCTCGACTGGATGATGGAGCATGTGGAGCTTTCGCCACTGCAAAAGCTTCCTCCGGAAGTGCAGATGCCCTATGAGGTATCTGTCAACCACGAGATTCCCAAGGGCTATTTTGTAGTGGTGGGGTCCTTCTCGAGAAGCAAACATGCGCAAGAATATGCGGCCGAACTTCGCCAGGAAGAGTGGGAAGTATATGTTTTCCCGCAGTCGGAAAACGGGTTTCACCGGGTGGCTATTTACATTTCCGAGTCCAACCCCTTCGAGACCAGCCAGTTGCTGCGCGAGATCCGTCAGAATTATCAGCCCGATGCATGGGTGGTTTTAAATGAATAAATTTGATGGATTAATTCATATATTTAAATCTTTCCATACCTTATTTTTTGTCACAAACGGTCATAAAAAAATAAAGTAGGGCCTATTCTCAATGAGAATTTTTATTTTTTACATCATTGAGAATACTTTAATTCTGATACTCTTCAATTTAACCCGATAGCTGCAAAAATTTATGATTAAACAGATTTATCGTTTTTTAAGCCCTAAATTTCAAAATCTATTCCTTGACTACAAGGTGGATTTAAAACCGAGATACGGACATGGAAATCCGCCTCACCCGGAATTGTATCATCTAATTAATGCAAATCGTGATCAATACAAGGATTTTTTAGAAAAGTGTTTGGATCACAAAGAAGAAATACGGAAGATCCGGGACATAAGCCGGGAGACGGATTCAAGTAAGGCCACCTGGAATAATGGTTTTTTACCCGGGTTGGACATCATCGGAATCTATACCATGATTTCAGAATTTAAACCTAAAAAATACATGGAGATCGGTTCCGGGAATTCGACTAAAGTTGCCTATAAAGCAAAGATCGATCATCAATTGAACACGGAGATAATTTCCATTGATCCCGAACCTCGTTCAGAAATAGACAATCTGTCGGATCTAATTATCAGGAAACCTTTCGAAAATATTAATCTGAGCATATTGGATCAATTAGGTGAAAATGACATTCTATTCATAGACAATTCGCATCGGATTTTACCCAATTCCGATTCAATGATCTTTTACCTGGAGGGATTACCCCGGCTAAAAAAGGGCGTTATTGTACATATTCATGATGTTTATTTACCCTACGATTATCCTCAATTTATGTGTGATCGCTTTTATTCGGAACAATACGGATTGGCCATATACCTCCTTGCAAATCCGGAAAAATACGAGGTCATTTTACCGAACTATTTCATTTACGAAGACAAAGAACTTTCCGAAGTGATTGCTCCCATGTGGACAGATCATTTGGAAAATGTGGAAAAACACGGAGGTTCCTTTTGGTTACGGATTAATAAATAAATGGTAGGCAAACAATATATTCTGCAAAACCGGCAGCACTTGTCAAACCGATGCTTCGTGGGGAAGAGAGAAGAATAGTTTGATCAGGCCATGGCCCGGCCAATCCGCTCCTCATACTTTTTCTTCCAATCCTTCAGGGCTCCCCAGTTTTCTCCGTCAATTCGCAATGAATCGCCCCCTGTTTTTCCAAGCAGGTGAAATGCACTGCCAAGCTCTTTCAATTCGGCCTCAAAGGCCTCGCAGTGTCCGGGAGCCACGCTCACCAGCACCCGGCTCTGCGCTTCACCGAAGAGGAACCCGTCTTTGCGAACGCCTTTCGGGCAATTGATGGAGAAGCCGAGCCCGCCAGCCATGGCCGACTCCAGCAGGGCCACGAAGAGGCCGCCTTCCGACAAATCATGGGCCGAGCGGATCAGCCCGTTTTTTATAATCTTCAGAACAGCACGGTGCAGACGGGCCTCGGTATCGAGATCGAATTCCGGGGCCCGGCTCAGGTCAATGCCATGCCAGATCGTCAGATATTCCGAAGAGTGAAAATCATCGGAGAGCGGGCCGATCAGGTAGATGGAATCGCCTTCCTCTTTAAAATGAAGGGTCATATGCGCTGCGGGCTCACGAAGGGTGCCCACCATGCCGATGGTCGGAGTCGGGAAAACAGGGCCGCCCTGCGCATTTTGATTGTAAAAGCTGACATTCCCGCCCGTGACCGGAGTGTTGAACTTCAGGCAGGCCTCGCGCATGCCCTTGATGGCATTGACAAATTGCCAATAGACGTGCTTGTCATAAGGATTTCCGAAATTGAGGCAATTGGTGACGGCACTCGGCTCGGCACCCGTGCAGACGATGTTGCGGGCGGCTTCGCTCACGGCAATCATGGTGCCCTTACAAGGATCATTGCGCACATAGCGGGCGTTGCAGTCCACCGTCACGGCCAGACCTTTGTCGCTCCCCGGAATGCGGATGACGGCCGCATCGGATGGTGCATTGCCACTGGTATTGCCAATCTGCACCATGCTGTCGTATTGTTCATAGATCCATTTCTTGGAGGCGATGTTGGGCGACTCGATGAGTTTTTCGGCTATCTCTCGATAGCAGCCCGGATCGGGTATATTCGAAAGATCAAGAGACTGTGCTTCGGCAAAGTAAGGCGCTTCTTCATATTCCCGCTCGTAGACTGGCGCTCCGCCACCAAGCACCAGCGAATCGGCCGGCACCGAGGCCACCCGTTCGTCACCCATGAAGTATTCCAGGGTATTTCCTTCGGTCACTTCGCCTATCACCGCATACTGAATGTCCCATTTTTCAAATACTTTTTCCACCTCCTTTTCCCTGCCCTTCTCCACCACGATGAGCATGCGCTCCTGCGATTCGGAGAGCAGCATTTCGAAGGCCTTCATATCATCCTGCCGCACAGGCACCTTGTCGAGGTGGATGCGCATGCCGCAGCCGCCTTTTTCGCTCATCTCCGATGTAGAGCAGGTAATGCCGGCAGCACCCATGTCCTGCATGCCCACCACGGCACCGGTGGCAATGGCTTCGAGGCTGGCTTCGAGCAGGAGTTTCTCCTGAAACGGGTCGCCCACCTGTACGGAAGGCAGCTTATCGGCCGAATCCTCGGAAATGTCCTCGGAGGCAAAGGTAGCCCCGTGAATGCCGTCTTTTCCGGTGGCAGCCCCGGCAATGTACACCGGATTGCCCACGCCTTTCGATACCGCACTGACCACATCTCCGTGCCGCACAATGCCCACCGACATGGCATTCACCAGGGGATTGACTTCATAAGAGGGGTCGAAGTAAACCTCCCCTGCCACGGTCGGCACCCCGAAGGAGTTGCCGTAGTTGCCGATGCCTCTGACCACCCCCTGCAGCAGGTGCCGGGTCTGTTTTGAAGCCAAATCTCCGAATCGCAGAGAGTTGAGTGCTGCAATGGGCCGGGCGCCCATGGTAAATATATCGCGGTGAATTCCACCCACTCCGGTTGCCGCTCCCTGGTAGGGTTCGATGGCCGAAGGGTGGTTGTGCGATTCAATCTTGAAAGCACAGGCCAGGCCGTCCCCGATGTCCACCAGCCCGGCATTTTCTTCTCCCGCGCCTGCCAGCAGGTGAGGCCCGCGGTTGGGGAGTTTTTTCAACCAAAGGATGGAATTCTTGTAGCTGCAATGCTCGCTCCACATGACCGAATACATGGAGAGCTCCGTAAAATTGGGCTTTCGGCCCAGGATTTCAATGATTTTTTCATATTCCCCGGGAAGAAGACCCAGCGATTCGGCTGTTTCAAGTGATACTTCCTGCTGTGTGGCACTTTGATTCATGTCTTTTCAAGTATTTGCCTCAAAGATAAGGAGATGAGGATATCCTCCAATTGAAAAATCATTCCGGAAACAGGCCTTCCTATAATCTACATTTATTTTATAATTATTTGCGAGTTTGAACTTAATTTAGTCTCACAAGAGATAAAGCAATATCCCTGAACCACGTATTATTATTGGTATATAGCTTTTACGATATTAACTCAAAAAGTTTGTTCACCTGTCATCTTAACGGTCTAAAACATTTTCGCGCATCCACAGCGGGCATAAGCACCTTCAGCACAGATTTCCCTCTTTCTTCGAAGAAGCGCAAAAAAACAATGACAAGATTCGGAACGTATTCTGTTTTTTTTGCAAATATTGACTCTCAGGTCGTTGTCACATGTTAAACCTCTATCTCACTAGAAAAGTAAAATACTTTCTTACTTATTTTCAGATAACAACAATTTCACTAATAACAGCACCCTTTTTTGTTAAAATCCTTAGTAAATAAATCCCGGATGAAAGCTGTGATATGTTAATGGAATTGTTTGTTAAGGTAATTTCAATTTTTCTGCCGTTTAAGTCAAATAAATCTATTTTAGTAATAGCTAAATTTGAGTTGATGTAAATTTGGGAATTGGCCGGGTTGGGGTAAATTGAAAATTGACTTTTAATATCCTTTACTCCAAGAGGATTTGAAGATAAAACAACTTCAATCGGTTTGCCATCATAAGTATTAAATTGCAATGTAGTAGTTGTATCTGTCGAATTTACTATTCTCACATCTTGACGGGAGGAATTAATGCTCCAAACATTTTTTAATGTGATTTGAATCGGAACCACAACTGACGAGTCGTAATTATGAGGAAAATGAAAGCTATTTGCAAAAAATCCCATATTAGGATTTGCAATTGAAAAAGTTAGCGAATTTATATCTGTTTCCTGATACATAATTAAACATGGCGTATCATTTGATTTGACCAACAAATTATCAGGTAAAGTTATATTTGATTCAAATAATGCATAAGCGGTAATGTTATTATCTAAATCTTTTACAATATGGGCATTCTCATCTTTTTGGAAAACAGTATAGGGTTTAGTTGAACTAGTAGCCATATCATTAGCAAAACTTGCCATGTTTGCCACGGAAATATTTGGCTTTACAACAAATTCATAACCGGCATCAATAGGATTTGTTCCATGATCTATATAGCCGATTGTATAATCTGCTGGGGGATTTGAACTGGCCAGATTATAATCAAATTGAAACCAAAATGGAACCCTTTGGTTTTCTCTTTGTATATTTAATTCATTATTGCCTTCATTTACCACATAATACCCTGTACTAAAATTATCTATTACCCAATTATCGGTGCCACTAAAATTTGTTGCACCAAAAGAATTGTAAGTGGTTCCATCAACAACGACATCTGCTCGAGTATCTGATAAACGCTGAAATAAAGTGGTTACCGTTGGGTGCGTAACATCATCATTGTTAATATTTGATCCCAACGACACAATAAAGTCCTTAAAAAAGAAAACGGATTTTTTAAAAACAAATGTTGGATTATGCGTGTTTGGAAAAGACCATCCGTTTCCATACGTATAATTATAATCTGTCTCAGCAAAATCCATAGCAAAAACGCCAACCTCGCCCATTGATTCTGTATATATCTCATGGTTAATGTTATTCAAAGACAAGGAGCCAACAAAACCTTTTTTCTGGTATTCCCTTTGAAATTCATTTTCGACTCTCAACAAACTCCATGGTAAAACAATAGAAGTAGCGCCCGGATTATAATTCCAGTTCCATCCATTCCAACGGTAACCATTTCCATCTTCTTGTCCCCCCTTATAAATTATCTCTAACGTTCCATAGCTTTGGTATCGGCCATAATGTTGCTCGCCACGGATGGTCTCTGCGCCAAAACTCCAATTACTTTGCCCCCTGGCAACTGCCATCCAATCATTTTGCCAATAAATGCCAGATGTATGGTAATTAAGCGGTTTAAAACCGGATAAATTCTCATCTCTTGCCTCCGGAATATCAGGATGCGCCCCCCAATGTCGATAATAGGCATTTGCTATTAATGGATCTGGTGTTGATAAACCTAAAATATTTCCTCCCGTAATTGCAAATTGCCTTACAAGATATCTGTTTTTTCCTCTTGCTATTGCAATATGCCTATCCTCAGGATGTCGTCCGGACATAGATAAAGGCTCAACATTATCATTAGCAAGAAATAATTGGGTATATACGCCTTTTCTAAATACTTTATAAGCATCAATCGAGACTTGAAATGAGCTGCCCTCCAGTATAGACAATATTTTCATTGGGGTATCGTAGTTGTATGTATAGTTATTTAACCCTGATTGGTGATGAAAACTAGTACCATCAGATTTTATACCACTAGTAGTACTAGGAGTATAAGACATAAACCGTTCATAATAGCGTTTAAAGCCCAGAGTCCATTGTAATTTTTCTTCAGGTGTATCTTGCATTAAGGCATAAGCCAACTTAATGTTTGATACATTTCCAATGTCGTCAATATTTATTGCACCGGTAAACCTCTGCCCTGTATTATATGTTGGTGACCAATAATACATTAACAGATCACTATGCCTGTATAAAGCAAAATAGAAAAAATTTTGGGTTTTGGATGTTAAGTATGGTTTTAGAAAAACAACAGATGCGGCAAATACCTTGAAAGAATAATTAATGCGATCTATGGGCAATTCCCCAAGAGAATACTTGTAACAATATAGCCAAGTAGTATTTTCAACCATTTCTTGCATAGTTAACCCATTGCTGTAAACAGTAATGTCGTTTGGGTTATATTTTAAGTGTTGCGCAAATGTTTTAAGAAAATCTGACGTTGCCCAGGTTCTTGCATCAATAGGCGGAGGCAAGGTGCCGTCAATTGAATTTCCCACAGTGACAATATTAAGTGCATTATAATCTGAAATAGCATTTGCTATCTCCGTATTTGTCGGTGCAGTTGTACCCAACATCCAATCAGACATATCAGTTAATATTTGATTCATTTCATCCAATTGCTTAGAAGTTGGCGTTTGCAACGGAATATCTATTATTGGTCTTGGTAAAAACACTCTATCAAACCCGGAGATGGGATTTCCATTTAAACTGGCATTGTCAATAGCAAAATCCCTATAAGTTTGATTTGAGGAACTTGTATTCTGCCTCATATATCTTAGTTGAAGTATATCTCCATCATCAGAGGGCATAGCTGTATAGTTTACCGTAGTATTTTTAGGGGTGGTATCTTGTCCACTTATAAAAATGAGTGGACTAGATACCAAAAGTTCTTGATCTGTCAAATTATATAACTCAACATAGTATCTTACGAAAGAACTTTTATAATTATAGACTACTGTTTGAACAGAATAATTAACACCGTTTTGCATTGTACCTTGAAAAGTGTATAAGGCTCCCAATGGTCCTATTGTATCTTTTCCGTCAACAGAAATTGCACCATCGCTTAACCCGTCTCCATTATCTGCATCATCATAACGCAAGCGTAATTCAGTATTTCCAATTGGTTCCCAAGTATCTTCAGAAAATGTGATTTGTGAGAAAACGGAAAAACTAAAACAACAAATAAACAATAACAGAACACTTTTTTTCATGGAAACTAATTTACGTGTGCCAAAAAAACTTTGAGGAATCATATACTTACTGAGTTTCTTTTCAACCAACCATTTTTGTACAAAGAATTTTTTCACTGGATCATTGGTTATAATGAAGGCCAACGGGAGTCTGTTCAGAAATCCCGTGTTCTTCTAAAAATAGCGCTTATTTCCCATTTTCGCCAGCCCTCATTGACTTTAAATTAGAATTCATGCTGCTTGAAGTAAAGTGGACCTTTTAAAATAGGGCCTTAGATCATTTCATCTCGGCTACGCTTCTTCGCAACGCATCATTCGTTTATCGGTATTCGATATTCCCTTCTCCTTCCCAAATCATCATTCGCTGTTCGGTGTTTGCTGCTTAGGAGTTTAATAGCTGAGAAGAGGAGGAGGCCTTTCCGTTAAGAATTTTCCAAACCCCGGAGAAAATTCGGGAAAGGCCCTCCGGTTGGAGCGCTGCTCCAAACACCTTTCAAAAATGCCAACATAAAGAGACCGGAAAGTGCCGGGCCTGCTTTATCCGGGCGGTCATAATCAGCGCACCGCTTACTCCACCGGATAGATGATATGGGTCTCCCAGCGGCTGCTGTCGGGCTCCGTAGCCGGGTCGCTCAGATATTCCTCCATCACCGGGCCGCGGAGTTTCAGATGATTGCGGGCCATAAACTCGTCCATGTAATAATGGGCCGGACCGGTCGCATCGGGTGAGCCGAAAAACGCAATGACCGCCACCTTGCCTCCCTGCGTTTGGATCCACTCATATTTGTCCTCTGCCGGGCCGGCCTCGCCATCAATGGGGAGGGCTGCGGCAATGTCCGTGCTATTCTCTTCTTCATTCCACTCGAAGACGATCCCCGTTGGCGGGCCGTCCATCTTCAGCCCGTGGCTTCGGGCATATTGAATAAGCCCGGGAAAAGCAGAGTCGAAAAAGAACCCTGCTTCTTCCAAGCCGATTTTTTTCCGCTCGGCCAGATATTTTTTGGCTTCCATTTCCCTGATTTCCACCTCAAAGGGCTCATCCTCCGAAGCCTCCACTCTTTCTTTCAGTTGTGCCAGGCCCTTTTCGAGGTCCGCACCCAGCGCCTTTTTCATGCCGGAGACGGCCAGGATCAGGTTCATCGGTATGCCGTATTCCGCATCAAAGCCCCACGAAACTTTTGTCCCGTTTTCATTTTCCTCCAGCGCATAATAGGTTTCGGAAGTGCTTTTGAAGGGTTTGATAAATTCGAGATGCACCCAAATGCTATCCATGCCCGAAATTTTCGTAATCGTCATCTCGCCTTCGCCCACATCTTCATTTCCCACCCAGTGGTATTGGGCCCCCACTCCTCCGTCATCCGAGATATCATAGTGCAGGTCCGGGTCAATTTCCTGCCAGGGACTCCAGGTTACAAATTTTTCAAAATGAACGAGATAGTCGAATATCTTTT